>CAIVHB010000060.1 GCA_903905585.1 uncultured Ferrovum sp.
AGCACACAATGAAGAAGAAAGCCTGTCGTCGTTTCTTGAAGATGTGCGCAGAACGGGTTGTGATGCTGTGGTCATCAACGATGCATCAATCGACTCGACAGAGCAGTTAGCTAAAGCCGCCGGATTCCCCGTGCTTTCCTTGCCGGTAAATCTCGGTATTGGCGGAGGGGTGCAGACGGGATTTGCCTACGCTTTACGCAATGGTTACGACGTAGTTGTGCAAATGGATGGTGACGGGCAGCACGATCCGAAGCAGCTTCAGATCGTTCTGGCACCCATCGTTGCGGGCGAAGCCGACTGTGTCATCGGTTCACGATATTTACCAGAAATGCCAGATACGGACTACCAAACTCCGTTTGCCCGACGCATGGGCATGTACTTTTCTACGGGTATCCTCTACCTCGCGACGGGCTTGCGCATCAACGATACGACCTCAGGATACCGCGCACTCAATCGTGCCGCCTTCGGTTACTTTGCTACTGAATACCCGGTCGATCATCCGGAAGCAGAAGCCCTGCTTATGCTGCACCAGGCGGGCTTCCGCGTGATTGAGCGTCCCGTCAAGATGCGTTCCCGTGTGGGAGGGCAATCGCTGTTCACCTTCTTCAGGGCCATGCTTTACCCTCTGCGGGTAATCGTTGGCTTTATGGGTATCCTCTACAAGACCCCTCGGAGAAACCGCTCATGATGTCATCTTCCCTTACCGTACTTGGCATCTGCCTTGGTGTGCTTGCACTGCTTTTCATTTATACGCTGTGGCTAATGCGCTCCGGGCGGCTCAATGCCCACGTCACGGTTCGCTGGATATTGGCGGAGGGAGCGGCATTTCTGGCTGTGTCGCTGTGGCAATGGCTGCCGCTGTTCGGTGTCACTTCAACCATGGGTGATCGGGAGTTGCTGATGGTGTTGGCAGTGGTGTTCTTCGCACTCATCGCCTTTCTGATGCTGGACAGCCTTGCGCGCATTTCGTCCCATACGCATCAGATTAAGTTGTTGACGCAAGAACTGGCGCTTTTGCGAGAACTTGCTGAACGTGAGCGTCATGACGTTTAACCCGCTCTCGATGAGTTTCGTGAAATGTGGAAATTAAAAATTCATAAATTTAGTATTGAAGGGCTTTGGATGAAGATCACCTTAATCCAATTGATAGGGTGGTGTTGGATAACAGCAGTGTTGTGTTTATATGCAGCACAGGTGAGGTACCGTCCCTCGGGAGCAGTCGGCAGCCTGCTCAAGTCATTCTTTGATTCCATGGCGGCATCTTATTTGCAATAACTTATGACATATCTTATGGCGGTAAGCCTGCCACTGCTGTTTTATACCCTTTCCTGCCTTGGGGCAGGCGTCTTGACGATGCGCGCCTTTGCTAATCGTCCAAAAGAAACGCAAATGGTTGAAATGGTCCTGGCCTTTCTGCTGGGTCAGGGGATACTGGGAAGTGTTTTCATGTTCCCTGCTCTGGCAGGCATGTTCACTCTGCCGGCTCTGCTCAGCACAACCATACCCTTGGCATTTTGTGGAATCTGGCATCTGATCAAGTCATCGGGGGCAGTGCGTTCCGCCATAAGCCGACTGTATCGGGACTTCCGCAACGCACCATTAGCTTGGCAGATTACAACGGCTTTTCTTGCCTTCATTTTCTTGGCCGGAGGATGTTCGGTAGCCGCAGAAGTCACAGATGACGCACGTGCTTTTTACATGGTGCTGCCCAAGGTCATAGCCGCCTCGCACCGTTTAGAGGCGCTCCCTCTATACGAAGATTTCTCGCTGGTCGGATTGCTGGCCGAGATGCAGCTCGCCGCGCTGTTCATGCTGGGCATGCCGGGCGGCTCTGTTCGACTTTTCTGCTGGATCACCACATTGGCCGGAGCGGTCATACTTGTGGCCATCAGCAAAAGCGCAGGCTTGGGCAGGCGCGGCCAGATCATCGCTTTGTCTATGCTGGTGACATCGACAGCAGTAACGTGGCTGTGGGGATCGGGTAAGACGGAGTTTTTTGCCGCATCCTTTGGTCTCTGCGCTTATTACTATGCGCTCAGGAGCTGGGACGAAGATTCCAGAAAGCATACCGTGCTCCTGGCCGGACTCTTCACCGGCTTTGCCATTGTGGCGAAACTGAGCTATCTCGTGCCTTTCTTACCCGGTGTGCTGATCCTGCTCTATTGGCAAGAAATGCAAAAGCTTGCATCGACATGGCGCTCCCGTGATCAGCGTATCGCTTTATTACGGCGATGCCTTACGGCAGCTATGCTCTTTGGTGTTTTAGCCACCATTACTTTTGTACCGCAACTGACCAAGAACTGGATGCTTTATGGAGATGCCCTCAAGACATTAGGTGGCGGTTTTCAGTGGTTCAGCCCAGAGACCACGCGACGCATCGTCTTGACCTATCCACTGGTGCTCACCTACGGAAATTATTGGGCCCAGCTGGGCAACATGTCGCCACTGCTGCTGGCGTTCTTGCCGCTAGCCCTGTTGGCACCCTACCCTAAAAAACCCTGGAACGGCCCGGTGACTGCGCTCACAACCGCCGCGTTGGTTGGCATGGTGATATGGGTCATGCTGTTCCCCGGAGTCCCTATGCCCAGATATTATCTGGCTACGATTATCTTGTTGATCGTGCCGGCATCATGGGCTGCGGAAAGATTCTCAAAAATGGGGTTAATTTCTGGACATGTCGTTTGGGCAGGCACTTTCCTGATTCTGTTACTTTTTTATAAAGTCTACAGCCCAATCTTCTTTAACTGGAAAGCTGCATACCGCAATGTAGTCGCTGAGCAAGCTGAGGGAGTCCCGAGCGGTTCAGAGGTTG
>CAIVHB010000061.1 GCA_903905585.1 uncultured Ferrovum sp.
CTCTATCGCTCATATTGAATTCAATGCCATTGATCTTGCAATGGATATCACTTGGCGCTTTTCAGGGATGCCAGACAAGTTCTATCAAGATTGGATTCGTATTGCCAGCGAAGAAGCATTGCATTTCACGCTACTGCGCGACCATCTTGTGTCCTTAGGTTTTGATTATGGTGATTTCCCAGCACACAATGCGCTGTGGGAAATGACTGAAAAAACCAAGGGCGATGTATTGGCTCGGATTAGCCTTGTTCCAAGAACGCTAGAGGCGCGGGGGCTCGATGCAACCCCTGCCGTCAAAAAAAGACTTATTGGTGCCGGCGATCAGGCTGTTGGCAAAATACTTGACATCATTTTGCGCGATGAAATTGGCCATGTAGCAGCGGGCAACTATTGGTACCGCTGGCTTTGCAAAGAACGACATTTAGATCCGGAACAAACCTACTCTGAATTAGCCCTGAAATATGGCGCACCTAAACTGCAAGGTCCTTTCAATATCGAGGCTCGTCGTCTTGCAGGCTTCACTGAAACCGAACTGGCTGCCCTACAATGATTTCAGAAGTCCCTTTCGGTCCAAACACCTTTAACTTTTTAACTCAGAGCCAAGCTATGAAAGTATTGTTTGTATGCATGGGGAATATTTGCCGCAGCCCAACAGCAGAAGGAGTATTTCGCCAACACATTATTGATGCAGGATTGCATGAAATCGTGGAAATAGATTCTGCAGGTACTCACAACTACCACCCAGATCAGGCGCCCGATCCCAGAGCCATTAAGGTTGCGGCATCACGCGGCTATGATCTAGCTGATCTTCGAGCAAGACAGATCAAAGATTCAGATTTTGAAAAATTTGATCTGATTTTGGTGATGGACTGGGACAATCTCTCACTTACACAGAGTCAATGCCCCCCTCAACATCAAAGCAAAGTTCGCAGGTTTGCTGAATATTCCAGCGATACATCTATACAGGTGGTGCCCGACCCATTCTTTGGAGATATAGCTGGATTTGAGCATGTTCTAGATTTAGTGGAAGACTGTAGCGCCGGGTTAGTCAATATTGTGAAATCGCATCTCAATGAAAACCATACAATCCAGAGATAATCCCCGCATACGCCAGCTCGCCAAACTCAGCCAGAGCCCCCGAGAGACCAAAAAGCAGGGCTTCGTGCTGCTAGATGGTGTTCATCTCCTAAAAGCACTTCTTGACAGCGAGCGTCATCCTGCTTGGGGAGTAGTCACCGAAACTGCAATGCAAAAAGAAGAAATTCGCGAGGCGATAGCGCTTTCCGAAGCACGAGGCTCTGAATGGTTTGAAGTACCTGAAACCGTGCTGATGAGCATTGCACCCACCGAACATCCATCGGGAGTTTTGGCGGTGTGGCCTCACCCGAATGTAACGCCTTCTGAATCCTTATTGAATCAAATTCCTAAAGAGGGCTGTGTGCTCATGTTGGAAGAGATTCAAGACCCGGGCAACTTGGGCACTTTATTACGTTCAGCCCAAGCATCCGGCATTCAATGTGTAGCCTTATCCGAAGGCTGCGCCGAACCTTGGGCGCCTAAGGTGATGCGGGCAGCGATGGGCGCGCATTTTTATCTGAACCTGATAGAAAAAGTGGACTTAATTTCACTCGCACAGACCTGCATACCGAGCTATGCGGCATGTGGTGAAGCCAAGCAGAACATATGGCAATCACCTCTATCCGAAGCACGGGGAATTGCGATTGGGAATGAAGGTTCAGGAATAAGCTTAGCGCTCCGTCAGTCTTGCTCAGCCTGCATTGCCATCCCAATGACAGCAAGTTGCGAGTCACTGAACGCAGCCATTGCAGGATCCGTATTGATGTTTGAACGTTGTCGACAGTTAGCGGTCTGAGATGAATGCGCCAACCTCATTTTTATTTTTTATTCTTTAATTTCATTTTTTTTTGCTCCGAGGTCTTTGCAGACTCAGCGAGCACGTCCAGTACCTCTTCATCTGGCGCAACGGGTTCTTCCGCCGCTAGCCCTGCTGCCAATCCTGCTTCAACACCTGCTGTTTTGCAGCCTATTGAGGTCACTGTCACACGTACGGATTTGGATGAACGCCGTCAATCTACAGCCTCTAAAATCGTGGTGGGTAGAGAAGAAATCCTAAAGTATGGCGATACCTCGGTAGCGGATGTTTTAAAAAGACTTCCCGGGATCACCATCGGCGGAAAACCAGGCCGTGGGGGTGAAATCAGAATGCGTGGGCTTGGCAGTGGCTACACCCTCATTTTGATTAACGGCGAACGCATCCCTCAAGGTTTTTCGGTTGATCAACTCACACCCGATCAAATTGAACGCATTGAAATCATGCGTTCTCCAACAGCTGAGTTCGGGGCGCGGGCAATAGCAGGCACGATCAATATCGTCTTGCGAGAGCCGCTCAAAAACAAGCAATTTGATGAATTAAGAACCAGCATAGGCAGTGAACAAGGTCGCCTTCATCCCTCACTCTCTTGGACAACAAATGACACGTTACAGGAGAAGGGCGCCTACACTTTTTCAGTGTCGCTTTATCATCACGACAATATCGATCAATCGCTCACCCAAACTCGCATTATCGATACGACATCAGGGGCAACAGATCTATTGCAAGCAGAGTCTTTAAGGGAGCGCGCGCTCTATAGCGGTCTTCATTTAAGTGGGCGCCTTAAATTACCGCTTGAGAATGGAGATCAACTCTCGTTGCAACCCTTTGCACTTCTGAGCCAGAGTACGAGCATCACTCACACCAATCTTACCCAACCCATTTTCAACAGCACTGCGTCAAACATCACCTCGAGTACCTACTCCAGTTCAGTCACTGACGGACAATCTCAATCAGCCATTGCGCGACTCAACGGTCAATGGGAAACACGAATCAATGAACGCACCAAAGGACAAGTTAGTTTTGGGGTAGGTGATGCGCATAACACCAGCATCGCTAACCGCAGTGAATTAGTGAGCTCAGGATCAACGAATAAAACCTTAAATACAAACTCCAACATCAATGATGTGACCTTGAACACCAAAGGAAAAGTATCTTACTCCTGGCAAGAAAACCATCAATTCGTTGGGGGCTGGGAATTAGAAAGCGCTGAGCGCTCACAAACTTACACCACACTACAAAATGGGGCTATTGAACCGGGCTTGAATACGGTAGGTGGCAATCTCACCGCATCGACCGAGTTAATAGCGCTGTACGCCCAGGATGAAGTAGATATTAATCCGCACTGGTCAGCGTATGCAGGACTTAGAGGTGAACAGATCAACACCCAAAGTCATTCAGGCGGCTACTCAGGAAACAATACCAACAGTGTCTGGACTCCCCTGCTTCATGCCGTTTGGAAGCCAGACCCAAAAGCGAATGACCAAATTCGCATGAGCCTCACCCGCACCTATCTTTCTCCTACGCTAAGCCAGCTCAGCGGTTTGCCCGTGTTGTCGGTGAAAACCAATGATGCTGTTTACCATGACTCAGTGGGCAATCCCAATCTCAAACCACAACTGGCAACAGGCATTGATGTTGCATACGAAAACTATTTCACTCGAAGCAGTGTAGTGAGTGTCAGCGCCTTCGGACGCAGAATCAGCAATCTGATTCGCACTGTCACTTCTTTACAAACGGTGCCGTGGTCTTCTTCTCAGCGTTGGGTTTCTGAACCCACTAATGTTGGCGGGGCAATGACTGAAGGTATCGAAATTGAAGCCAAATTACAGATGGATGAGCTTATTGAGCATGGCCCAAACATGAACCTGCGCGCCACGCTGAGCCTCTATCGATCACAAGTTGAGTACGTTCAAGGGCCCAATAATCGTTTGGATCAGCAACCCAAAGCGACGGGCAATCTAGGAGCGGAGTATAAGTTTAAGAAAATGCCTCTGACTCTGGGTTCAAATATCAACTGGACACCCAATACCTACATTCAAACAACTTCAGAACAAGCCAGTTTTGCCTCAGTCAAAATCGTGTCTGATTTGTATGGAGTATGGAAATTTGACCCCAATTCCAGCCTCAGACTGAGTGCCAGCAATTTCCTCCCCATGCACTACAACACGGGTTCTTTCATCTATGTGCCCGCCCTCAATCAGCAGCAATCTACTCAAGTTTTTGCCAATACCCATACCTTGATCCAAGCCAAGTGGGAACTCAAGTTTTAAGCTTTCCTGCCCAAATACGGACAGTCATTGATCACTAAAACGATTGGAGAATTTTACCCGATGCGCCTACGCTTAAAACACCCGTAGGATTATAGTGCGGCGTACTGGTATCGGTTGTTTTATAGCTTGAAGTTGCATTTCCAAAGGTAGCCGCTACAACGGATTGCAAATTGATAGCACCTGCTGAAGTCAACCCAGAATCCGATGAAGAGGCGCCATATTGAGTCCAAGTGTAGCCAGGAACCGAGACCAAAGATGCTGTCACTTTGGTTGGGCTAGTCCCTGCTGAGGTTGACCATGTAATCACTGGAGAAGTGAGTACCACGCCATTGTCACCCACTGCAATCAAATTTGTTGCACAGCCTGAACATTCCGTCACGTAGGCTGCTTGGCCATAATACGCCCCAACGTCGCGCATCGCTGTCACTGCGTTTAATCCGGTATTGGTAGTCACTGCAGGCAAACTGGCTGCAACCCATGTGGTTGGATTGCTCGTAGAGGTCGAGTACAAAATGAGAGGGCTCTTGACTCCACCCACTGTGCAGTTACCCACCGCAACCCAAAGCGGGTTGGTTGCAGTTCCACTAGACCCATAATATTGATAAGTAATATTCGTGAAATTCATGGTACCGGAGCAGGGCGAACCAGAAATGGTTGCAGCCGTCCAGGTGACACCGCTCGTCGACGTTGAAGAGAAGTTAGTCGAGTAAGCGAGTAAACCATTAGACCCAGCAATATAGGTATAGGTAGTACCCGTATTACCAACGGGTGCTGCGTATGCCATGGAATAAATTGACTGGCTGGAGCACTGAGACGAGGGGGTTAGGCTAGTCCAAGTGAACTTATTGTTGGTATTTCCGGTGTTAATTGATGTGGCACTCAATAATGTGCAGCTATCACCACTCACAAGGTATGTTCCGCCTAATGCCAAGACACCCCTTAGGGTATTGGAATTACTGGTATTGGTTTGCGCTGTCCATGTCAGACCATCAGGACTGTAGGTCACGGCCCCACTTGCACCGACTGCCAAAAAACCATCCGTGGTGTCATAAGCAACCGCATTGAGATCTGAAGAAACATTCGTGGATTTTGAGCTGAACACATAGTTAGGCGTGTAACTAGCGCTATAAGTGGTATTGAGAATCCCGGTGTAGGCTGAGCCCCCTGCGCCTACTGCAACGTATGTTGCCGGATTACCGCTATAAGTGCCTGCACTTGAGAAAGGATTACCGTAGGCAACCCCGTTAAATGTGCTTGATCCCGATGTTGAGGCTGCAAAAGGGTTCTTAGTGGTATTAGGAACAGAAACAGGACTACCTGAGGCAATGGTAGAAACTCCGCTGCCAGGGCTTCCTCCAGAATGTGCATTAATACTCAGGTTATAAATAACACTTCCGCCATTCGCATTGAGCATATAAGTGGAAGGCGCAGTCACTCCAAGGCTGAAATAGGCTCCAGCAATGACATCGTTGGTAGGCGTTGTACCTTCTGGACCTATATATAACCAGTAATCTAAACTTGGATCGTAATTCCATGAAAACGTAACTGACTGGTCAGAAAAATGCGCATTAAAACCAGTTGGCGCTGATGGCGTTGAACCATTTCCACCTCCACCACCACAGGCTGTAAGGGCAATAACAACTAGAGCGGGAAGTAGGGTGCGGAATGGGCGATGCATAGTGGTGAAACCTTATCTTAGAAAGGAGAATTTCATTAGCCCGATACTCTCCCACACTGCGCGGCTTACGTCAAAAAATGAAATGTAAGCAAGCTTACTCAATTTCTATTTTTTGGATTGCTTCTCGCATTGCCTGCTCACCAAAATCTGGGCAGAGTTTTTCTAAAAACGCATACGCATAGCTCCTAAGGTATGTGCCTCTTCTCACTGCAGCCACCGTTGTGCTCTTAAGAAAAAGATGATCTGCTGGCAAAAGTGCTAACTCTCGATCTTTTTCGGCGGAATAAGCCATCGATGCAATAATTCCAACACCCATATCGAGCTCAACGTAGGTCTTAATAACGTCCGCATCAATTGCAGAAAGCACAATATCCGGAACCAGCTTGGCATCATCGAAAGTTTTATCGATGGCCGCACGACCGGTATACCCCTCGTGATAAGTGATGATGGGGTATTCGGCAATTTTTTCAAGCGTAAGTTTTTTTTCCTGGGTAAGAGGATGATCCTTCCTGACCACAATGGCGTGATTCCATGCGTAAAAAGGAAAAGTAACCAGCTCTGGGATATTCTTTAGGTTCTCGGTCGCAATCCCGATATCTGCATCGCCAGACATTAAAAGAGAAGCGATTTCACTGGGGCTTCCTTGTTGTAATGCCAAATGAACTTTGGGATAGTCCGTCTTGAACCATTTAATGAGCCCCGGTAGGGCATATCGCGCCTGAGTATGTGTAGTCGCGATGCTGAGTTGGCCAATTTCTTTATTTGAAAATTGCTCCGCAATTTTTTGCAGATTATGGGCATTCGCCAAAATCTGATCTACTGCAGATACCAGTTCTTTCCCGGGCTCAGTCAGGCCTAAGAGACGCTTGCCTCGGCGCACAAAGATCTCAATACCGAGTTCTTCTTCCAACTCTTTAATATTGCGCGAAACGCCTGGCTGAGAAGTGAACAGCACTTGAGCAACCTGAGTAAGATTAAAACCCTGCCGAACGGTTTCCCGAATGATTTTAAGTTGTTGGAAATTCATACTGGAAATACAACCTTCGCTTGAGCGAGAGAACTTATTCAGAAAGTGTAGGCTTAAATCCTATATTCACGTAATGATTATTATTAATTCCTATATCTGAAAATAGAATATAGAGACTGGGCAATTAATAAAGAAGTGATAGAGGAGCCCGTCTATTATTTTATTCAGTGCTAAGTGGGCTATCGCACGTTGCCCCATTCTATTCTCGAGTAGGGTTAAATTGTGATGAGGAGCGAAGAAAGCTTCCTAACTGAACCAACCCAATCATGACCAATGCATTCCATACAGCACAGAGGTTACTATGGCCACTGTACAAAACATTCTCCCCAGCCCTAGTCCCCGCGCTGTTGTTACCCCCACAGAAAATACCTATAAGCCTGTCTCTGAACCTTTAGCTGTTAAAGGACTAAAAGGGATTGCAGGCATTACCTCTATGATGGGGGCTACCGTTATATTTATTTCTCCCCTAGCCATCATTGCCTTCATTACCCTGTTTGGAGATCGTTTTGTGGGCACACCCCACCCTAATTCAATTTGGTTTGTGTTGACTACCTTTTCCAAAATGGGGGCAATCTGTATGGCAGTGTTAGCGGTAGTGGGGGCTATTTCTGCTAGCATCTTCGTTTTTTCACATGTGATTAAGCTTTCCGCAGATCGCATGGAACGCATATCTACCCAAGGAAACGATAACCCCGATGTTGAATTAGAGGTTGAACCTATTGGAGTGTTTGATCGTCGTGTTGCAGCAGAGCAGAAGAAGAAGAACCAAGATTAATTCCCCTGCTCTCAGGCTAGTCTTAAGGAAATGTTATGTGCAGCCAGGAAACACTTTTTCAAGACCTTGAGGCTCGAGCATTTGCTCAACACCTTCAGCGAAGGGACGATTCGCACAAAGGTGACGCCGGCAATGTTTTGATCATCGGCGGGGCTCACGGCATGTCAGGTGGCCTTCTGTTGGCGGGGCTAGGGGCCTTGTACTGTGGTGCTGGGCTGGTGAGACTAGGCATGTTGGACAGGCATTCCGCGCATGTGAGTGCCGCCCACCCAGAATTGATGATCCACGACATCAGCGATGAGAATCCTGAATCATGGATCAACTCAAACCCTGCTGATGTTATCGCCATTGGACCAGGATTAGGACAAAACGAAAGCGCCAAACAATGGCTGCGCTCAGCAATCAAGCACAAGGGCCCGCTTATAGTAGACGCCGATGCGCTGAATATTCTTGCAAGTCATCGAACTCTATTATCTAGGATGAAACTGCGGCAATTTCCAACTGTGTTAACGCCCCATCCCGGAGAAGCAGCGCGCTTACTCAGTAACGATAACAACGTAGTGCAGTCAGATCGATTGGCTGCTTTGAAGCATTTAATTCAGATCAGCCACTCGATTGTCGTTTTGAAAGGCCAACATACTTTAGTGGGTGCGCTTGAGCGCATTCCTCAACGCTGTTTGGCTGGCAATGCTGGAATGGCCACCGGGGGGATGGGAGATGTTCTCACCGGAATAATCAGTGCACTGTGCTCACAAGGTATTCGTCAGCAACTAGGAGTTTGGGAAGCCACCTGTTTGGGCGTGCAATTACATGCTGCTGCGGGAGATCAATTAGCCGATTCAGGAATTGGTCCGATCGGCATGACCGCATCGGAACTTGTTCTTGCTGCCCGCAGCTTACTGAACAAAGCTTCTTCCGCATCCATTATTTAAGTTTTAAATAATGGCAATTTACTTAAGGGGACTGATATGAAACATGATCATCATCATTCAGCTGCTCAGCATCTTCAGGCCGCTGCACGTCATCATGAGCTCGCAAATACGCTTCATCAGTCTGGAAAACATGATGATTCAGCCCATCAAGCTCACATGGCGTATGGGCATGTGATGCATGCCATAAAACACCAAGAACAAGCCGCTCAGCTTTATGCAGAACAACATTCTCCAGACCACCCGAAACATCTCAGTCACCCCTAAATTTACTTTAACAATCGGTGATCAGGATCCCTGTCTCGCATCGAAAGCCTGAGGGACTTGAGTGTTAATATTTCAAAAATTCATAAATAGTGTGATGCGAGACTTCAATGCAAGAAAAACTAGATCTACAGAGCATCTTGTCTCTTCAGCGCGATGCTTTCTTGTGTGAAGGCCCTCCCTCTTTAAAGAGCCGAATCAGTGATCTAAAAAAACTCCGCGTAGCCATCCTCAAGGCACGCGCAGAGATTATTGAGGTACTGAACAAAGACTACGGACATCGATCTGAGCATGAGACCGTCATTATGGAAATCATCCCTAGTACTAGGTTGATCGATTACCTCATTAAAAACTTGCGTCACTTTATGCGATCCAGTCGTCGCAGTGTTTCAAGGGAAATGCCTTTCTCAACTGCCTACGTAGAATACCAACCCCTCGGCGTCATAGGGATCATTGCTCCTTGGAACTATCCCTTTGCTTTATCGATGATGCCTCTTGCGACTGCAATTGCTGCTGGAAATAGAGCCATGATCAAGCCTTCTGAGTTCACCCATGAAACAAGTACTTTTATCAAAAAATTCCTCGCTCAGCTCTTCCCTGAACAGCAGGTGGCAGTGATTGAAGGAGAAGCAAAAGTAGGCGCGGCGTTTTCCAATCTAGCCTTTGATCTGATGTTTTTTACTGGCAGCGAAGCAGTGGGGCGCGATGTCATGCGAGCGGCAAGCACGCATCTAGTCCCTGTCATTTTAGAGCTTGGAGGAAAATCGCCCGTCATTATTGGAGACGATTATTCACTAGACCAAGCCGCCAAACATATCGCTTATGGAAAGCTTGCAAATGCAGGACAAACTTGTATTGCACCAGATTATGTTTTAGTGACCCCTGACAGAGTAGAGGCTTTTATCTCAGCTTATCACCAAGCCGTTTCTAATCTCTACCCAGAGGGGCCTGCCAGCAAAGATTACTCATCTATCATTTCTGATCGCCACTTCACCCGGCTTCAAAGTTTACTTGAAGATGCTGAAGTAAAAGGTGCGAAAGTCATTCAGGTAGGCAACCCATCCAATGTTCAGTATCACCCACGCCAATTCCCACCTTCTGTAGTGGTTGGATCAAACCATGCAATGCGCATTCTCCGGATCACTTACTAGCACCATGCAGGCATCAAGCGCATCAGATGAACCTGATGCGCTCTTAATATTACTGCACGATGACCTTTGCGAGCTTAAAAGTCTGCATGCAAGCGAACGGCGTAAATCGTGACAGGCCCTCGCAGGATGTTGTAAGCGGGGTGCGTTACATTTTGCAAAGAGTTGGTCAGCAGCATAGGTGCCCGCTTTGGTCAGCGAATTGAATAAAGTCGATTTACCCGCATTGGTATATCCCACCAAGGAGACTGAAAAGACTGCTTGAC
>CAIVHB010000062.1 GCA_903905585.1 uncultured Ferrovum sp.
CAAAAGCAATAAGGCCAGAAAACCATTTCCAGATCAGAGAAAAAAGCATGAAAGGCATTGACATTTATCCAGTCAGAGAAGAAATGGCTTCGGGGTAGAAGTTGTAAAAAACGGATTGCCCCTTTTGAAACGGTTAAAGCCATAGGGCTTCCCCAGTGATGCAACATCCAAAAATATGGCTCGTCAATTTCATGTCGGCCAGGGCTAAGAGGCCAAAAAATTTGCATCACTACCACCAACAAAAATCCTACGATCGCTAATTGTCTCGGCCATATCCATGCGTACATCTCAATATCCCCCTAGATTAAAAAGAGACATTAAGACGCAGATGAAAAAGACTGCCATCGGGCAAATGTGCAAAGCATTCCAAATCCTCCAGACATGAAAAAACAGCCTCAGGTATGCGCGGGACGGTCTCACGCGTAAACCCATCACTGACAGAATCAGATTCGTAATGGCTACCCATTCTTCGCATAGAAGAAGTTCCCAGCGATGCGGATCGACGCGCGATGGGTAAGGTGCCTAGCCTGCGTTCCGATTCACGACGACTGACGGCATCTAATTGCCGAAATAAAAACCATGCTCCCGCATTGCCTTCTGCAACGCGCGCAGCGGCGGCGCCTCCTAAGCGCCATTCCAAGTCAGATAATGTTTGAATTGCAAACCAGGTTTGTACGCCACACTCTCGCCCTTTTCCTAGAAGCTGCAGCAATGCTTCACACGCCACCTCACCCGCTTCATCCACCAGAAGTAACTGCGGTGGTGCTGACAAGGATCGAGCAATACCCCGAGCGGCATCTGCAGCAATGTCCTCCAAAATAAGTGAAGCCATGGCTTTTGCGACAAGGGGATTCACCAGCGCATCTAGGCCAATATAGACCGTGGCGTGTTGCTGGCGTGCAACAGAAACATCTAGGGAAAGAGAACGTCGATCACAAGTCTGCTCTGTGCCAAGCACTTGTCCCAAAGATCCGCGGCACAGCAATTCAAAAACAGAACGCAATGGAACAATCATTTTTTGATAATGCGTTCTATCGTGATTCACGAGGGCTTCAAGCGCATTTTTGGTCGCTAACCATGCGCCCATGCCTTGTTTTACTCCTACTCCAGAAGATGATTCCGCTGAGGTCTCCGTCAAGGGATGGCCGGCGGCACCCTCTAAATAGTTCACGACTCGAGGCAACAAACGCTCGCCCGCCTCAGGTAACGCTGCACTCAATGCAGCAATACTGGGGTGTTCACCCAATAATAAAAATGCCTCAGCAAGGGTAAGCACTACCCCCCAACAAAAATGCTTGAAGACATCTTGCTCATCCCCTGGGATAAGAGAAACCAAACGTGTAGCGACATCGGTTCCTGAAAGGCAATTTCTTAAAGGATCATATTGAACAGACTCCTCTGCTCGTTGAGGAATCAGCGCAAAAAAAGGACGCCCTGCGCGCAATGCTCCCTCTCGTAATCGTTGATACAGTTGCGCAGAACCCTTGGGATCAATCAGCCAAACAGACTCCCCTCGCTTTTGCGCAGCTTGAGCCAGCAAAAGAAGTAACTGGGTTTTGCCTGAACCTGGGGATCCTAGTGCCAGCCCGTTCCGTGACAATAATCTTGGATCCATCTCCACTTTTTTGGCTCTGGATTGGCGCGCGGGCCCAAAATTTAAGGCTTCTGCTGGCTCTCTCCCATCATGTAAAGCATGACTGTGCTCTGCTGTCCATGAGGCACCTCGGCCTATCCACACGGGTTTTCTCACTAAGGGTTCTGAATAAGTCAGAGTGATTCGTGGCAAGAAAGAGATCCGCTTTATTTTTGGATGGCCGTTTGGATGGCCGTTTGGATGGCCGTTTGGGTCAGTGGCCAGCGCATGCCATGCACTGACTGGCTTCAATTCTTTTTGCAAAAATAAAGAAAACACCATCGTCCATACCAACATCGGCAACACGATTTCTAAGGGAATTTTGATCGCCCAATGCAAAGAGGTGAAGGCCAGCCCCAATGCAAAAAAAACCAACAATAGCCTGACTGAAAAAAGCCCCACGCTAAGCAGCACGCGTTGCAGTGAAAGATTGCATTTCGCTTAATGAACGCTGACTACCTTCAACTAAGGCAATTAATCTCGGTGCGGCACGCAATCCAAAAAACGTTTTCTGGTCAGGTCGTACCCAAGGAAATAAATCACCCGATAAGCAATCTGGATTGGTGTATCCCCATTGCTTAAGGCTTCTTCGCAGATACTCTATGGAATATTCAGGATGCCCCATACTGCATAAGGTGTGCTGTAAATCCCTTCCCGCTAAAGGCCAAAGAATTAAGGGGGCTTGAGAACAGGCTAACCATCTACCAGAGGGGGTAGGCCCCCAAATCTCTTTGGTCAGCAAAACCCGAATGGCCTCACGCCAAATATCTGCATTGACCACATCGATTAAACGAAGCCGGGTATTTTCCAGTCCTTTTTGCTCAAACCAGATTTGTAGTGGCGTTTCCCCTAACCTCCAAACCGAACCATCTTTTGCCTCAATTTCCACACTCTGCATCAAACACCAAATGCCATCTATGATGGCTTGATGCAGCTTCATCAGTTTGCTAGCCGGAGAGCCCGCAGAAAGTCGAATGCTCTGAGACTGCGCCGAACATGCCCGCCAAGACTCGAGAATAGCGAGCCCTTGTTCCATCAAGTAATCAATGGCAGGTCGCTTGGCAATGTGGTGCATCGCATCTTTATGAGGATCAGAAGCGCTAAGGCTTGAAGGAGTGACAGCAATTCCATTCACATGCGCCGCCCAATAGCGAATATGCGGGATCACCATTCTTTTAAACCAATCTGCAGACCCGCCAAGACTATGAAAAATCATCGTCTTAGTTGCTGCGCTCACCTGATCTTCCGCCACCCCAAATGCATCGATGAAGAGCTCCATCTCAACCTGCTTTTTTTAAGGACGAACAACGATTACATCGGTGCTTAGCCACTAAATCGCCAATATGAACAAGATAATGTCCCTCGCAATATTCACATTTCGCACGCTTGAGTTGGGGAATCGTGAGCGATTTAATTAACCACCAGGCTCTATCAGGAGTCAGGACCTCAGGCAGCCCGGCCGATTCAATGACCGAGCGATATTGTTGAAACGCCTGAATCAAAAGCTTCGAGGCATCAATAGGCACACCCGCTGCTATCCAAGCTTTTTTCAAGGACACATAAAACGAAGCAAAAAGGGAAGCATGCAGATTATTGCGTCCTCGTAAGTACCACAGCTCCGAATTAGGCAATTGGCCCTTTGGTGGCGCTTCCCCGCAAGCCTCCAGCGCTAACTTACGAATAAACCAATCTGACAGACGCGTCATTTCACAAACCAAAGGCACGCGCAGTCCGAGTTTCAGCAAACTGATCGCATTCTCTAGAGAGTGCATCTGCCCCATCAAATCACGCCTGGTAGCCATTTGAAACCTCTGCTTCAGCCGCAATCAATGCTTGAGGCAAGGCTACTGCTGTCCCTTCTGCATATTCGCGCAAGCAGTGCCATACTGAAAAGCGTCGCCAGCGTAAGCCCACTAACAAGACTTTCGAAAAAGCGATGCGCCGCAATTGCTCTGGGGTGAGCTCCAATAATAAATCTGCTAAAGCACTATCGATATGAAATACGTTCAAAGCAGCAAGCCGATCGCGCAACAGTGACTCTCTGACAAACTGCAGAATCATCCAATTCAGTTCGCTCACCGCAGAATAAGGATTTGACATTTTTTATGCTCCAGAAATAGCTTGACGCGCATGACGCCAAAGCATCTATTTTTCCTGAGGAACACGCAGCCGAACATCGACCAAATGGTCTAAACAATGGATGAGGAGAAAAGTGTCTTGCAAAGATTGACCTTCATCAGAACAACACCGGATACTCCCCGCATTGCCCTCATTATTTTTACCCTAGCTCAGTTTTAAACAGGAATTGATTGCTCCATGACCGCCTCCCACTCCGTTTTTTGCGACGACTATGACCCCAACTCCCTCTCAATATCAGAGGCCAGCCAACGCATTCTGCTGGCGATGTCACCGCCTCAAGGGGTGGAATGGGTTTCTGTTCGAAATAGCCTTGGGCGAATTCTGGCGAATGATCTCGTTGCCCCTCATGATGTGCCTGCGCATCGCAACTCAGCCATGGATGGTTACGCCTTTCGCTGGCAAGATCTTCACGATCAAAAACATGAAACGCGTGTTCATTTAAAACTTGTGGGGGTATCCGCTGCAGGACATCCCTTTCAAGGTCACATTCCTCCAATGGCTGCGGTACGCATCATGACTGGGGCCGTAGTGCCTGATGACGCCGATACCGTCATCATGCAAGAACGTGTGACCCCAGAACAATCGAAAGGACAGATCACGTTCAATGCAGATGCCATCCCCGCCTTAGGATCCAATATTCGCCTTCCGGGTGAAGACCTTAAAGCGCAAGTGTTGGCGCTCCCTGCGGGCCGCCTCATGCGCCCTGCCGATATCGGGCTTGCTGCCTCATTAGGCTTAGCGGAAGTGCCTGTGCGCCCTAAATTGCGGGTAGCCTTTTTTTCTACGGGCGATGAATTATGCTCTCTAGGTCAAACCTCAAAAGTAGGACAAATATTGGATAGCAACCGCTATACCCTATTTGGAATGCTAGAAAAAATGAATGTGGAATGGCATGACCTCGGCGTAGTGAAGGATAGCCCCGAAGCCTTAGAAGAAGCGTTTCAACGTGCAAGCCAATGCGCAGAGGTCATCATCTCTAGTGGGGGCGTTTCGGTAGGTGATGCCGATTTTGTGCGCAGCATTCTGGATCGTCTGGGACGCACAGTATTTTGGAAAATTGCCATTAAACCCGGTAGGCCTTTTGCCTATGGTCAATTCACCGGTGACAAACATTTCTTTGGCCTACCCGGTAATCCTGTTGCCGTCATGGTGACTTTCTATCAAATAGTTCGCCCTGCTCTGATGCGACTGCAAGGGCGGCATCCTTTGCCTTCACCCCTATTGCTGCAAGCTCAAACGCTTACTTCGCTTAAAAAAATGCCTGGGCGCTTTGAATTTCAGCGTGGAGTGCTATCCCGAACAGAGCAGGGAGATTGGCAGGTAAACGCTACGGGAGAGCAAGGCTCCGGTATGCTTTCATCGATGAGCCTCGCAAATTGCTTCATCAGACTGCCAGAATCATCTGGGAAAATAGAAGCTGGAGCATGGGTAGAGGTAGAACCTTTTGATGAGGCGCTTTAAATTTAAACACCTCATCTCTGATCTCTGCTTGTTGGGTTTTTTTCCAAGATTTTTTTATTTAAAATAATAGGATATTCGCCATGCGATTAGCACTCCCTTTCCGCCTCACTGCAGTCTCGCTCACGTTATCGCTCGTCGCGTGCGGCATCATGCCCGACATGCCCTCTTTCAAGTTTACGAATACGGAAGGTCTGCCTGAGACGGCGGTGGCAAATATGATGCCCACCGAGGGCAATCAAGTCAGCGGAACGATTAAATTTGTATCCAAAGGTAATGACACCCTTGTCGATATTTCAATCCGAAACTTAAGCCCGGGCGCCCATGGCATCCACATTCATGAGCGGGGCGATTGCAGCGCTCCTGACGGCCTTTCTGCGGGGGCCCATTTCAACCCAACCGGAACACCCCATGGCGGCATGGATGGCCCACATCACCTGGGGGATTTAGGTAATATTGTTGCAGGCGCAGACGGCACCGTCATTCTGAACTTTCATGTCAAAGACTTGAATCTCTCTGGAGAACCTAATATCACGGGTCGCGCAGTGATCATCCACTCCGGAGCAGACGATATGAAAACACAACCCACCGGAAACTCGGGCAAGCGATTGGCGTGTGGTGTCATCACTCGCTCATAGAAATTTTTACCACTAGGATGTGAATCAGAAAATGTAGTGGGGATAAAAGTGCACCAGGAGCATTAATTGATCACGTGGCTTGAACCGGACACTCCTTTTCCACATCCTAATTTGGCCTTGCATGAACCCAATGGCCTATTGGCAGCAGGCGGCGATCTTTCACCTGAACGCCTATTATCAGCCTATCGCCAAGGCATTTTTCCATGGTTTAGTGAGGGTGAACCTACTTTGTGGTGGTCACCTGATCCTCGCATGGTGCTCTACCCCAAAGAGTTTTACCCCAGTCGTTCTTTGCTTAAAACGCTGCGTAACGGCAACTATGAAGTACGCATTGATCAAAACTTCACGGCAGTCATTCAGGCCTGCGCTGCCCCCCGCGACGGTCAAACGGGAACTTGGATTCATACACAGATGGAAGAGGCGTATCACCGTTTACATCTTTTAGGATATGCGCATTCCTTTGAAACTTGGAGTGAAGGCAAATTAGTAGGAGGGCTATATGGGGTGGCGATAGGCGGCCTATTTTTTGGAGAATCCATGTTCTCTCTCATCACCGATGCTTCAAAAATTGCGTTCTGCCATCTTGTTGCCCATCTGTATTTAAGTGGTTTCAAAATCCTCGATTGCCAGATGCATACCGACCATTTATCTACGCTTAAAGCACGCGAAATTTCCAGACAAGAGTTTCTCGATGCGGTCAAAAGTTATCGAGACATGCCCCTTATCCCTGGGCCATGGACTGTTCTTGAGAGGGGAGTCAGAGATCACCTTTGGCGAGCCAGTCACGCATCAAATTAATACTGCTGCATGAATACGAATGCTCGAGTTAGAATCCTTCCATGACTTCAATGAATGATCTGCCGCTGAACAAGCTGCAGTTTTACTCCACCGGCCCCTACCCCTGCAGCTATCTGCCAAAGCAAGACGCTCGCTCGCAGGTAGCCACCCCCGCGCATGTGATTGATACCCGGGTGTACAGTCGCCTCGTTGAATCCGGATTTCGCCGCTCGGGCGCATTCACCTACCGACCGCATTGTGAGCGTTGCAAAGCGTGTATTCCCGTTCGCATCAATGTTGCTCAGTTTTTGCCAAACCGAACCCAACGACGCGTATGGAAAAAACATGGGAATCTTGTCGCCACGGCGCTTCCACTCAGATTCCTACCAGAACACTACGAACTCTATCAACGCTATCAATCTGCCCGGCACAATAGCGGCGGAATGGATGAAGATAGCCAAGAACAATATAGTCACTTCCTTCTACAAAGTAATGTGCGCTCTTACCTGGTCGAGTTTAGAGAAAACGCCGTGCTTAAAATGGTCTCAATCATCGATGAACTGCAAGAGGGTCTCTCGTCGGTGTATACCTTCTTCGAACCCGAAGAAAAAAACGCCAGCTATGGAGTCTATAACGTACTTTGGCAAGTTGACGCCTGCCTGAAAAGCGGGCGAACACATTTGTATTTGGGTTACCTTATTCACGAATGTCGCAAAATGTCCTACAAGGCCCAATTTAAAGCGCTTGAGGGTTTTCGAGAGGGCCGTTGGCGTCCCATTGAGTCAAGTCCTAGCCCCTCATCCCTTAGCAATCCCCCCAAATAAACTGAACCGCTAAAACGTGTATACCCTCGTCCGCCCGTTTTTATTCTCGCTCGACCCCGAACGCGCCCATGACATTGCCCTTGCCAGTCTTGATCTGGCAGCACAATTGGGCTTGCATAAACCCCCTCAGTCTAGTCAGCACATTGCCCCCCGCACAGTCATGGGTTTGAGCTTTCCTAATCCTGTTGGGCTAGCCGCCGGTTTAGATAAAAATGCGGCGCATATCCCCGCCATGGCTGCACTTGGCTTTGGATTTCTGGAGGTAGGCACCATCACCCCTCGCCCTCAACCCGGCAATCCCAAACCTCGCCTGTTTAGGCTCCCTGAGGCAGAAGCCTTAATCAACCGAATGGGCTTTAATAATCAAGGGGTCGACGTCCTGCTCTCCAACATACGCTCCTGTAAACATCAGGGTATTCTGGGAATTAATATTGGAAAGAATTTTGATACGCCCATAGACCGCGCAGCTGAAGATTATCTCAATGCTTTTCGGCGTGTGCAGGGTCTCGCCTCCTATGTCACCATCAACATATCCTCCCCCAATACCCAAAATTTACGCACATTGCAGGGGGCAGCAGAACTCAAAGCCTTGCTGAGTGCATTGGCTGCACTGCGCGAAGAATGCGGAAGAAGCCAAGGCAGACATATTCCTATCGCCGTTAAAATTGCACCAGACCTGTCAGAAGCAGAGCTCGATGACATCGCTGATATTCTATTGAGCGAAAAAATGGATGCCGTCATCGCCACCAACACCACGCTCTCTCGCGATGGAGTAAGCGGACTTCGCAACAGCCAAGAAACCGGTGGGCTCAGTGGCCTGCCTGTCCGCAAACGCTCTCTTGCCGTCATTAAAGCCCTGCACAAACGCTTAGAGGGCAAGCTACCGATTATTGGGGTAGGTGGAATTTCAGATGCCGATTCGGCTAAAGCAGCCCTCGACGCAGGTGCCAGCCTGATTCAAATTTATACAGGACTGATTTATCGCGGCCCTGCCCTTATTGATGAGATTTGCCGCGCCCTTGACTGAGTTAGCCTTAACAAACTTGATCCACGCCATTGATGCGGTGCTCCCTCAAACCCAATGCACGCGCTGCGAGTATCCTGCTTGCCACCCCTATGCTGAGGCAGTTGCCAAGCAAGCAATCCCCTTGAATCGCTGTGAACCCGGAGGGGAAGAAGTGATCACAAAAATCGCACATCTTTTAGATCAAGCCCCTCTTCCCCTGTTTCACCCCCCCCGCCCCACTCAAGTTGCTTTTATTCGCGAAGAAGACTGCATAGGGTGCGCGCGATGCCTTCCCGCCTGCCCGGTAGACGCCATTTTGGGCGCCCGCCGCTGGATGCATACCGTGATCACTGAAGACTGCACTGGCTGTGATTTATGCCTTAAAAGCTGTCCTGTAGATTGTATAGAAATGGTTTCTCCGCCCGGTCATTGGGCGCTTCCCGACCCCAGCCTTAGCCGTCAGCGCTATCATGCTCATCTCTCCCGCCAAGAGCATCGCCGTGCTAAGCGGGATCATGATCAAGATCGCGCACAACGCCGCGCAGCCATGATTGAGAATGCCCGCGCAGCGATGCAAGCCAGAAGAAATAAAACACAATGAATTCAGCTAAACGCCATGAAATTTTTAGCCGTCTGCGTGCACGCAATCCCACTCCAACAACTGAACTCCATTACAGCACGCCCTTTGAGTTACTGGCTGCTGTTTTGCTTTCAGCGCAGGCTACAGACATAAGTGTGAATGCAGCCACCCGTCAGCTTTTCCCCAAAGCCAATACGCCAGAGGCTATTTATGCCATGGGTGAGCAGGGGCTCATTCCCTTTATTCAAACGATAGGTTTATTTCGATCCAAAGCCAAGCATTTAATCGAGACCTGCCGCTTACTCATCGAGCATCACCACAGCACCGTCCCACAAAATCGCGAAGCACTAGAAGCCTTACCAGGCGTGGGCCGTAAAACCGCCAATGTAGTTTTAAATACCGCGTTTGGTGAACCTACCATTGCCGTTGATACCCATATTTTTCGTGTCTCAAACCGCACGCTTATCGCTTCAGGTAAAACACCTTTAGAAGTAGAACTGAAACTCATCAAGCATGTGCCGGATGAATTTAAGCGCGACGCACACCATTGGCTGATCCTGCATGGTCGCTATGTTTGCAAGGCGCGCAAACCGGATTGCCCCAATTGCCCAATCATGGATCTCTGCGAATATAAATCGAAAACCACTCACCCTCTTCAATCAGAATCCATTGAGCCCAGTCAATCAAAACCCGGTCCTGGGAGCAGGTAATGTTCAATCCCTCACGCGAACAAGCACGCGATTTTTTCTTTGAAGTGTGGCGCAAGGAAAGCGAGCGACTTCCGCGCACACCGCTGGAAGATCAGGCTTGGCAGATTATTGCTAGGCATCCTGAATATCACGCGATCCTATCTAACCCATCAAAATATCGCGATAAAGATTGGACACCCGAGCAAGGCGAGACCAATCCCTTCCTGCATTTATCCTTACATCTTGGGATTTCGGAACAATTGAGCATTGATCAACCACCAGGATTAAGAGCCGCCTACGCAAAACTAATGAGCGCAGGCATAGCGAGCCACGATGCAGATCATCGCGTAATGGATGCCTTGGCAGAAACAATATGGGAAAGCCAGCGAACTGGCATGCCGCCAGATGGCGCCGCCTATTTGCAGCGCATCTGGGGCAAAGAAGACTAGCGCTTAGTACTTAGTGTACAAACCAGCTTCTTGTGAAGAGAAGTAAGCCGCTAAATCAGCCATTTCTTGCTCAGACAAGCCAGCTGCCATCCCCATCATGATAGCGTTCTTACGACGCACACCACCTTTATAATGCTTCAGGGCATGCTCTAGATAATCAGCGGGTTGGCCAGCTAATTTAGGAAAATCTGGGCCAGCGCTTTCGCCGTGTGCGCCGTGGCAGGCAGCACAGACTGTCTTGGCTTTTTCTTCGCCTTTAGCGGCATTTCCTGCGGCTTGAACAGAAACAGCACCCAGCAGACCTAAAGCAAGAACGAGAGTTGAGAGAGTACGAGACATGAAGGCAGGCTCCTAAATTATTTCTTTTCAGCGTAGTAAGCAGCGAGGTCGGCCATGTCTTGCTCGGTCAAACCTGCAGCGATCGCTTGCATGGTGGAGTGGGCACGCTCACCGCTCTTGTATTCTTTCAGTGCGGCAACGATGTAATTGGGGTTTTGACCGCCTAACTTAGGAACGGTGTAGACCTCAGGAAATGCAGTACGCCATCCTGGTTGGCCGTGGCAACCCTGACACATTGCATTTTTAGTTTTTCCGGCGGCGGGGGAACCGGCACCAGCATCAGCGAAAGCCACACCAGATAAGGCAGCGATCATGCCAAGGGTTAGCAGTTGTTTTTTCATTGGCTCTAGTCTCTTTTAAATGCGTCTACACTCTCGGAAGAGAATTAAAAATTGAAACTTAAAATTCTTATATCTTATCGATTATAACAATTTCCCGGCGAATGGGAATCCATCTTGTACAAGCATTTTTAACCATTGTGCTCTGGGGTGTATTGATGCAACCAAATACACTCCCCTTTAGAGGCCTTTTCTAGACCTGTCAATATCCTCGCATGCTCTGCTAATTCTTCAACGCTTGGTGCCACAACAAGCATAGGGATAGCAGGTCGATGCGCTCCCGCCTCACCCGTCTGAGAGGCAGTTTGTGTCGGTTCTAAATCCATCACCAAGGATTCCTGCCCTCGGGTCATTGCCAAATACACATCGGCAAGCAACTCGGCATCCAGCAAAGCGCCGTGATAGGTTCGATGAGAATTGTCCACCCCATACCGATCGCACAGGGCGTCCAAGGAATTTTTTTTGCCAGGATGCAATTCGCGCGCCATCAACAAACTATCCAGCGGAGGGGGGCAAAAACTTGATAAAGCGGGCCGATGACTCAAACTCAACTCATGGTTTAAAAAACCCACATCAAAGGGTGCGTTATGAATGATCAATACTGCTCCGCGAATGAATGCTATGAATTCATCCACCACCTCTTCAAAACGAGGCTTATCCGACAAAAATTCGGTGGTCAGCCCATGTTTTTCCAACGCACCAGGTTCGCTATCCCTGCCTGGATTCAGATAAGCATGAAAACGCGCTGCACTCATCCGCCTACCTAAAATTTCAACACCCGCCACCTCAATAATTCTATTTCCCTGACTGGGTTCAAGACCCGTTGTCTCGGTGTCTAACACCACAAACCGTTGCGGCCCTTGCTGATCTTGAACGTTAATAGGAGGCATCGATTCCTCTATTCGCTAGGGCATCAGCCCGCTCATTGCCGGGATGACCAGCGTGGCCTTTCACCCAGTTCCAGCTCACCTGATGGCGCTCTGCAGCGGCCTCAAGTTCACGCCATAAATCTTCGTTTTTCACAGGTTTACGATCAGCCGTTTTCCAACCGCGCGCCTTCCATCCCACTATCCATTCCGACATACCCTTTTGCACATATTGAGAATCGGTAAAAACGTTGACCTGGCAAGGTCGTTTCAGCGCCTGTAAACCTTCTATCACTGCCCGCAATTCCATGCGGTTATTCGTTGTCAGCGCTTCGCCTCCAAATAATTCGCGTTCATTCGGCCCATGTTGCAGCAATGCCCCCCAACCGCCAGGCCCGGGATTTCCTTTGCAAGCTCCGTCCGCATACAAATTCACCGCGCCCGGACCTGCTTCTAGTGACAGGGCGTCAGCAGCGGATGAATCCTGTTGTTGGGGCACTTGAGAAACGTTCATGACTTAGCTATTGGTAACGGGTAGACCGGGCATTCTAAATGTAGCCGCGTTTTTACGAGAAAGTCTTTGCACCAATCGCATTCCTGCAACACGTTTTACCGCCTCGAGCATATACACCCCCCCCGCCATTCCCCACCAGCGATCGCCCATTTTTTCAAGGAATTCAAATCGTCGGCGCCAAGCCGGGCTATGAACAGGTAAACCATAACCCCATAAGCGCCCCGCATTCACTTCCATATCGAGTAAACGCAACCAGTCCTTCAAACGCGGAAGAGAAATAAAATCTCCATCCCACGGAGGATGATCCCGATATAAATCCAATGATTGGCGCAGTCCCCATAAGCTCCAGGGATTGAATCCGGTAATGATGACATGGCCTTCCGGAACCAAAATGCGATCAACTTCCCGCAATACCGCGTGGGGGCTTTCAGCAAACTCTAAAACATGCGCCAAAACGACCAAATCCACGCTCTGGCTTGCAATCGGCATTTCTTGTGGAAGGGCGATCAGGCTTGCAGGCGTAAAACTCGCCATCGTCATTTGGTGCGACATACGACTTGCGCGGAGCAAAGGAATATCAGGTAAGCCCACTTGCAAAGCATGAAATCCAAAAATATCGGCCAGAATACTATCCAGAACGGCTTGCTCACGCAGGAGCATGTCCGAACCAAGCGGAGTTTGAAACCAATCTGTCAGCGTATCTGGATGCATAAAGTGCAGTGTAACCGCTTCATGTTAATGTGCGATGAGACGCGTTATTTTTAAGGCTATTTCAAACCATGCACCATCCATTATCCTCACTCCCTTGGACTGTTCTGACCGTCCCCGCCTTTCAAGACAACTATTTATGGGTGATTCAAAATGGTGAAGAGGCCATCGTTGTTGACCCAGGGGACGCCGCCCCCATCAAAGCCTGCCTAGAAGCGCATCAGTTAAGACTCAGCGCCATCCTCTGCACGCATCACCACGCAGACCATGTAGGCGGCGTGAAGTCCTTGCTCGAAGCCTTTGGGCACATCGAAGTATACGGGCCTCCCGACGAAGCAATACCTGGCAGAACCCAGGCAGTGTATGACGGCAACACACTCGCGCTGGCAGCAGGTGAATTCCTCGTGATGTCCGTTCCAGGTCATACCTCGGGACATGTAGCCTACGTCTGGCAAAACCGCCTGTTTTGCGGTGACACACTGTTTGCCATGGGCTGCGGCCGTCTCTTTGAAGGCACTCCTGCCCAAATGCTCAAATCACTCCATCGATTGGCGCAACTACCCGGCGAATTTCATGTGCATTGCGCCCACGAATACACCCTATCCAATCTCGCGTTTGCCTTAGCCGTAGACCGAGACAACCGCGCGCTCATTGAACGTGGAGCACGTGAGCAAGCGCGACGCGCACGAGGTGAACCAACCATCCCCGCTTTGCTCAGCGAAGAGCGTGCCACCAACCCCTTTCTACGCGCCAACCAAGCCGCCCTCAAAGCCAGCGCCGAACGCTGGAAACAGGCGCCTCTTCAAACCGAACTAGAGGTGTTCAGCACTCTTCGCGAATGGAAGAACGGCTTCAAGGCTTAAAACAACTTCTCAAGCCCGAACACTTTTAAATTGCGGTGAAAAGCTTTATGCCTCCGGCACTAAGAGCGCGGCGTAATGCAACCTTAACTTCGCCACTTTCGGCGCAATCACACCCGCGCAATACCCAGTATGCCCATGCGTCTCAAAGTACCGCTGATGATAATCTTCAGCCGCATAAAACGTTGCCATTGGCTCTAAACTCGTCACCCATTTTTTAGGCCAAACCCCTTTAGCTTCAAGCCGCGCCATGATCTCTTGGATCATCGCGTGATGCGTTGCATCTTGAAAAAATATCACTGAGCGATATTGCATTCCAATATCGTTACCCTGCCGGTTAAGACTGGTAGGGTCATGAAAGGCAAAAAAAACACCGAGCACCGTTTCTAAACTCAGAATCTGCGGATCAAAGCGTAATCGTAAAACCTCTGCATGTCCCGTCGTACCCTCGCAAACCTGCTGATAAGTGGGGTTAAGCACATGCCCACCGCAGTAGCCCGACTCGACTTGCAACATCCCTTTAAGACGATGAAAAATGGGATCAAGACACCAGAAACATCCTCCGCCCAAAATCAATTCTTGCGAAGAGGTCTTTTCCATCAAAGGTATCGCCTGATTTCTTTTGTAGGATTGCTTAAGGGTGATGAGAAGATGACTTCGCCCACTTGGGCGCAGGTGCAGGCTTAGAGGCTTTTGCAACTTTGGTCAACGGAGGTTTAGCAGGGGTCTGAGGGGGAGCGGAGTGTAATGATGAAGAAGAAGTCACCGAGTGAGTCACTGGCGAAGAACTCGAAATGATAGAGGCATCCGATAGCCCTTCCTTCAGAGAAGGTTCACCCACTTCAGCGCTTCTATGCATCACTAAAAGCTGGCCTACATGCGCACCCTGGGTAGGACTGATGCGATTCCAAGTTCGCAAGCTACCAATGCTGATATTGAAACGACGGGCAATACTGGCCAAGCTTTCCCCGCGCTTCACGCGATAACTAAACGTGATCGTTTCCATGAGAGGAGGGGTCTCGGCTTCCATCGGGGCAGCCGCGTCTAGATCGCCTTCGTCTGCATGGGCATCCCGTACCAAAATGGTCCCTCCGCCGGCTACGCGGCGGCTGGCAGAAATTCCATTTACCCGCTTCAATTCATCACTGCTCATCCCAAACTGACTGGCCACACTCGCAAAATTCTCTCCGCGCTTCAGACGGTGCGTGCGCCAAGAGACCAGTTTTGCTTCAGGGTCATTCAGTCGTGCTCTGAAGGTTTCTGCATTGGCGACGGGAACCAAAATAGTTTTTTCACCCTGTGCCAAAATCAACGGGCGGTTATAACCCGGATTCAATGCCAGAAATTCAGCCTCAGCAATATTAGCAAAGCGCGCAGCCACAGCCAGATCAACATGTTTGGTCGTGGTAACGGCAGCAAAATAGGGGGAGTCAGAGATAGGCAATAAACTCAAGCCATGCGCAATAGGGTCCGCAACAATCTGTTTTGCTGCTAACAGCTTAGGAACGTAATTGCGCGTTTCCTCGGGCAAATTTAAGCTCGCATAATCGGTTGGCAGACCTAGACGTTGATTACGCTCAATCGCTCTAGCCAATGCACCTTCACCACAGTTGTAAGCGGCCAGAGCTAAATCCCATGCCCCAAACTGACCATGCAATTTCTCAAGATAATCCAGCGCGCCATTGGTCGCTGCCACAATATCTCTGCGCCCGTCATACCACCAGTTCTGCCTTAAACCAAAGCTCTTGCCAGTAGAAGGGATAAATTGCCACATGCCTGAGGCATTGGCCGATGACAAGGCATGAGGATCAAATGCACTTTCAACAATGGGGAGCAGCGCAATTTCGCTGGGCATGTCGCGCTTCTGCACTTCTTCAACAATAAAAAATAAATATTTTCTGCTGCGATCCACCACCCTGTACATATAGTCTGGATGGGATTCAAACCACTCCACTTGACGCACGACACGCGGGCCATCCATATTTTGCATCTTGAAGCCATCGCGGATGCGATCCCACAAATCAGCATAGGGTCCCAATGGCTCAGAAGCCCGCACGCTATCCACAAGATCAGAGGCCATCCCACCAGACAGCATGTTAGCGGGCTGTCGATCCCCGGACCTGACCGTAATATCGCGGTTCAGATCCAAAGGAAAAACTTCTGCACGGCTAGTCGTCGCGATCGCATCAGAAGGGCGAACACCACTGGCCTCACTCACAACAAGCGGGCGCTGATACTGTTCAATGGGGGAAAGACTAGGCAGGGTAACGGGGGAAGTCCAAGAATCAGCAGCAGAGGCAGAGATTGCAATCGCAAGCGGTAGTGCCATACAAAGCGCTAGAAAGTTGATGCGTTTGCTCATGAAACTCTCTGATTTTACTTGAAATTCTCACAATTCTACCTGTGTAACAAAGCACGGGTCAAGGAATGATTCCCTAGCTTGAACCCTGAATCTGACGGCCAGGAATCGAAGCCAGAAGCCGCTCGGTATACCGATGATGTTTCCCACCATCAAATAAGCTATCCGCCGCCCCTTCCTCGACCACTTCCCCCGCATTCATCACCAAAATACGATTAGAGAGATACCGCACCACAGCTAAATCATGCGAAATGAACAGATAGGCCATACCCATCTTAGATTGCAGATCTTTCAGCAGATTCAGTACTTGGGCCTGAACGGATACATCTAAAGCCGAAACAGATTCATCCAAAATCAGCAGTTCGGGTTCTAATGCCAAACAACGCGCAATGGCAATACGTTGGCGTTGCCCCCCTGAAAATTCGTGAGGATAGCGATTGAGGGCATCAACGGGCAATCCAACTTGCGACATCAATTCGATCGCTCTATCCAGACGTTCCCTCTCATTGCGCCCTATTCCATGAATGTGCATTGGCTCCGTCAGGATTTGCGCCACCGTAAACCGCGGGTTCAATGAAGCATAAGGATTCTGAAAAACTATCTGAATACGCCTTCTCATGGCTTGCCATTGGGTTTCGGAAAGCGCAGCAAGATCAATCCCATCAAATACTACCTTGCCACCAAAAGGAGCTTGCAGCCGCATAAGGCTCAATCCCAATGTCGTTTTACCGCAACCTGATTCTCCAACCACGCCAAGCGTTTCACCTCGATTGAGAGAGAAACTCACATTTTTCAGTGCCTCAAATGACTTAAAGCCAAATAGCCCTTGGCGGATCTGAAAGGTTTTGCTGAGCTCCACCACCTGCAATAACGGGGCCTGCAATAACGGGGCCTGCAATAAGGATTCGCTCTTTGCATGACTGGCGGTAAGGTTTTCTTCCCTCAGGCCCTTTGCCTCATAAAGACGCTTAGGTTGAATATCCTGCTGGTAGGCATCAAATCTTCCCCCTTCCACCCTTTCTTGAGTTGGTGGCGACACAGCCCCTGCCGCTGCCCCTGGCCCCAAGAAATCCTCCACCTGAGGTAAGCGCAAAGGTCGCCCCTGCAAAGGCGGTCTGCAAGCCAAAAGGGCTTGGGTATAGGCGTCTTTAGGTGCACTTAAAACCTCCGAAGCCGGCCCCTGCTCCCGAACCTGCCCATCACGCATCACAACAACATGTTCGGCTATATCGCTCACCACCCCCAAATCATGGGTAATGAACAACAAGGCCATGTGATAGCGCGAACGCAGATCGGCCAGCAGATCCAAAATTTGACGTTGAATCGTGACATCCAGCGCAGTGGTGGGTTCATCAGCGATGAGCAATTTGGGCTTACAGGCAATCGCCATGGCAATCATCACGCGCTGCTGCTGGCCCCCAGAGAGCCCATGCGGATAGCTACGCAGTTTTTGCCCTGGGTTGGGCAAACCCACTTCCTCGAATAACGCTCGTGCGCGCTCCAATGCCTGCGATTGCGTCATTCCTTCATGCAAACGCAGCATTTCAGCCACTTGATCACCCGCTCGAAAAACCGGATTCAAGCTACTCATCGGTTCCTGAAACACCATTGAAATATCCGCCCCACAGAGTTGGCGTCGCTGACGAGGGGTCAGTGCGAGCACGTCCTGCCCTGCAAAACGGATGGAACTTCCGGCTTCAATACGACTGCCTCGAGAAGGCAAGAGGCCCATCACCGCTAGCGAACTCACTGATTTTCCGCTACCCGATTCCCCCACCAATGCCACCACCCCAGATTCAGGTACTGTGAACGAAACACCCCGCACCGCCTCGCGCCATGCGCCCGCTTCATCACGAAAACTCACCCGCAATTGGGAGATATCAAGCAAGGTTTTCATTATTTCAATCTCGGGTCTAGCGCATCGCGCAATGCGTCCGTCAGCATGGCAAAGGCTGTCACCAATATCGCCATCGCCAATCCGCAGGTGATCAATTGCCAGCCATAGCCCAGAATCAACTCATTAGGCGTCTCATTCAAAATCGATCCCCAAGACACCACATCCACCGGCACCCCAAAACCTAAAAAGCTCAGAATCACTTCAGCCTTAATAAAATTCACCACTTGCTGAGAAAGTTGCACCAAGATCACATGAGAAACATTAGGCAAAATATGGACAAACATTCTTCTCGTATGTGAGGCACCAATCGCCTCAGCCGCTAAAACATATTCTCTGACTTTGTGTTTTAAGTACTCCGCTCGAATCAGACGATACACCCCCGTCCAACCCGTCAAACCCAAAATCAAAATAATGGTGAACACGCCCTTCTGCTGAAGCACCGCTGCAATGGCAAAGACAAGAAGCAGATAAGGAATGGCCGTAAACACGCCATACAGCCACTCAATCAGGGCATCCACCCAGCCACCCAAATAGCCCGCAAACGCCCCGAACAAAGTGCCTATTGCCGTTGCCAATAAAGCCGAAGCAATACCTACCAATACGGAAGTTTCAGCGCCCTTCATCACTTTCAGCGCAATACTGCGGCCCCATTTATCCGCACCCAGAACCAGCGTTGCAGAACGCTCTGGGGTGTTTTCATTTGCACCCTTAAAAGAACCAGACCCTTGTGCTTGTTGAATACGCAATTGATCTAATACGGGCTGCAAAGGATCGTGCAAGCCATACATGTCCAATTGCGTTCCTGTATCCGGAGCCCAAGCAGATGACTCCTCCTGCAATGCTTGTTGGCTCGCTCCCATAAAAGTAGGTGGCGCAAAACTCAAAGCATATTGCCTGTCCCAATCTTGTGCGATCAAACCACAAGCCGAAGCCAATAGAGCGAGTAAAAATAAAGCAACAACAACGAGAGAAACAACGCCCACCCGATTTCGGCGAAGGCGGCCCCAAGCAATGGCAGACAAACTTCTGGCCGAATCCATACGCGCTGACTCCATACGCGTTGACTCCATGCGCGCACTCATGACAACTTCACCCTTGGGTCTACCCACTGATACGCCAAATCTGCCAGCAGGTTAAAGACCATCGTGGCGATAGCCACCGAAACCGTAATCGCCTTAATCACCGGAAAATCACTCCGCTCCACGGCCATGATGACTTCGCGACCGATGCCAGGTATCGAAAAAAATCGTTCCAATAAAAATGCCCCGATCAGTAATCCCGGCAGGCTACTCAAGACATTGGTAATGATAGGAATAGAAGCATTGCGCAATACATGTACCCACATCACGCGCGTTTCACTCAAGCCCTTAGCGCGAGCGGTACGGACATAGTCTTGCCCCATCTCATCGAGAATAAACGTGCGATACAGGCGTATCGCTGGAGCAATGCTCACTGCAAGCCCTAGCAATATAGGCAGCACGGCATAACGCACCCAACCCTCACCATGATTGGCCCAACCTTGAACAGGAAACCAGCCCAACACGAAGGCAAAAAAGTATTGACCAACGATGATGTAAATCAAGAGGCTGATCGACATCGCAGCAGTGGTTGAAAGCGTCAACGCGCGATCGATCCATGAATCACGTACATAGGCCACAGCGAGTGCAATCGCCACCCCGATCAGCGTTTCAAGAATCAGCATAGGTAAAAGTAAAGCGATAGAAGGCCCGAGCCGCGTTAAAAAGATATGTGAGACGGGCTCTTGCGTAGACCAACTCAAGCCATAATCAAAGGTCAGCACTTGGCGCAGAAAAATACCAAACTGAATATATAAAGGCTGATCTACGCCCAGCTGACGGCGAATATTCGCTATGTCATCAGGGTTACTAAACTTCCCTGCCAATACATAAGCGGGGTCGCCTCCCACCCAGTTGAAGAGCAGGAAAACCAACAAGATCACTCCCAACAAAGTGGGGACCATTTGCACAAGGCGTCTGATCAAATATGCGGCCATCTGTTCTTATCTCAGGTCCAAAAAAGGCCATTCAGCCAAAGAAGCGATGGTGGAAATATGAAAACCCATCACCTTGGGCTGCAACAGCTCATGATGCAAACGTGCATGGGATATTTTCATCACGCCATACATCTCAATCATGCGCGCCATTTTTTGATACAACTGATCGCGCTTTTCCCCAGGCCCCAAGGCCACAGTTTCTTGATATAAACGATCCCATTGAGCATCCTGAAAACAAAACACATTATTCGCATGAATATTGGGGCCATAGAATAACTGCATGAAGTCATCCCCATCCGGATAGTCGGCAATCCAGGCAAATTGTCGCATCATCACTTGGCAACTGCGCTCCGCCTTCAATAGATCAGGAAAGGGCACCGCATGGCCTTCAAAGCGAATATGCAGTTGATCCATCCCACGCTTAGCCAGTTCCTCCATATCGCGGCTTTCCCCTTCGTTGGTTCGCCAGTAGCGCACCACCAAAGGACTTCCATCGGGCTGCCGGCGTAAGCCATCTGCAGCCTTCTTAAAGCCATACGCATCCAATAAAAAATTGGCGGCAACAGGATCGTAGGGCAACATCGACTTGTACTTGGGGTCATGCCCCAACACCCCCGGAGGAACGGGATAAGACAAGCGCACCGCTTGCCCTTTGCGAATGACTCGGATCATGGCCTCATCGTCGGAAGACATCAAGATTGCCCTGCGCAAAGCAATATGGGCGGGATCCATTCCACCCACCATCGGGTCCTGTAGATTCATATAATTGCCTATGATCTCGGGCTCCACTGCGATTTCATGCTGAATGCCCTGCTTCACTAGCTCTGCCTTTAGATGACCTCGACTCAGCGCAACCGGAGAAAGCTTACTAGGCAGATCAATCAAATCCGTTTCCCCGCGCCGAAAAGCCAACCATGCCGACTGCGCCTCGGGAATGATTTTGATTTCAATGCGCGGAATCGCAGGAATCATTTTCCCCTTCATTTCCTGAATCACTTTCTGGCTTGCAGGATCCTGCCCCGACTCAAAAGCCCAGGGGCGTGCGCGGTAATAGGGATTGCGATCTAGCGTCATGGAAGCGCCGCGCATCCAGCGCTTTACAAAATACGGGCCCGTTCCTACAGGATGTGAACCCATCTGATCACCGTAAAACTGCACGACCTCGGGGGCGATGATTCCCAAATTAGGTTGGGCTAAGGAATGCCCAAAATTGGCATCCGGCGCATTGAGTCTTAAGCGCAGTGTCGATGCATCGACTACCTCTACCCCTGGAATCTTAGCTTTGTAATCATAGGGCTGCTTTCCCTCACGCGCTTTTTTAGCAAGATCATCTAAGCCTACCAGCTTGCCTTCCAGCAAAAAACTAAACGGTGAATGCAAAGCAGGATCCAGCAATCGATACAAGGTATACGCCATATCGGAAGCTTGAACGGTGCGTTCTTTGCCCTTGAATGCGGGATCAGGCGCAAAGCGAACATTCTTTTTTAGGTGAATGGTCCAGGTTTTTCCCCCATCGCTGATCTCAGGCATCCCCTCTGCGAGTAAGGGAATCAGCTTCGCAGGGCTAGCCAAATAGTCATAGGTCAACGCCCCCTCAAACAGCACACTAGCCAGTTTGGCCGAATATAAATCCTGAATTCCTACTGGGTCTAAGGTGGTCTCTGCAGTAGAAGAAGAAATATGCAAAACGCGATGGGCAGGAGGCTCAACTTCTTCAGCGTGGGCAGTCAAGCTTAAGCCCGAGCCCAACCCTGCGGCGCCCCAATACCATTCCAAACCTAATTCCACACTCAAGTCCAGGGCAAGGCTCAAGCTCACGCCCCAAACGAGAACACCGCAACGGCGCAAGGCGAAGCGCACATCCCATCTCGCCGATGAAAATAGAAGGTGGCTGGCCACCCAAATAAGCAAAGGCCTCTGCCTTAAAGGGGGATCGGTTATCATGCGTGACTTAATGTTTGCAAAAAGTGCATTCTAGAGGGAGATAGAGCAATGACCATCATGCAGGGTAAAAAGATCCTGATCACAGGATTATTAAGCAATCGTTCTATAGCGTATGGCATTGCGCAAGCCATGCATAGAGAGGGAGCAGAATTAGCCTTCACGTATCAGGGTGAAGCCGTGAAAGATCGCGTCATTAAACTCGGCGCAGAATTTGGCGATGGCCCTGTATTGCCCTGCGATGTCTCGAACGACCAAGAAATAGATCAACTCTTTGATGAATTGGGAAAGCACTGGGATGGCCTCGACGGAATTGTGCATTCCATCGCCTTCGCCCCCCGCGAAGCCCTAGCGGGAGATTATCTAGAGTCCGTGAACCGCGAGGCCTTTCGAATTGCGCATGATGTCAGTTCATACAGCTTAGCGGCTCTTGCTAAAGGCGGATTGAAAATGATGGAAGGTCGCAATGGTTCTTTGCTCACCTTGTCTTACTTGGGCGCAGAACGCTCTATCGTCAATTACAACGTCATGGGTTTGGCGAAAGCAAGCTTAGAAGCCAATGTGCGCTATCTGGCACAAAGCCTTGGCCCGAGGGGAATTCGTATTAATGGTATTTCTGCTGGCCCCATTAAAACACTCGCCGCCTCGGGTATTGGCGGATTCGGAAAAATCCTAAATTTCGTAGAACACACAGCACCTCTTCGCCGCAATGTCACCATTGAAGACGTGGGTAACGCGGCCATGTTCTTAATGAGCAACCTGGCTTCAGGCGTCACCGGAGAAATTCTGCACGTAGACGCCGGCTTCTCAACAACAGTCGGCGGCATGGCAGGTTAACCTGGCACCCTATCCGTATCGCCTTATTCTGGGCTTACGCGTGTTGGGGTATCCAACGCATTCTTAGTGATGGAAATACTAGCCGTGCGGCGTAAGCTTGCCACCGTCGAAGCGGTTTCTTCTTGCTCCACTCGGGAACGCAGCGCAGCCTCCGCCTGTTTACGCACCTCGGGAGTTAAAGCAGCACCCTCGGCAACCTTACTCACGCGCACCAGCCCAAAGCCTTTTCCAGGAAGCGCCGCCCCTGCATAAGCAGGCAGTTTAGCAGGATCTGCTTTAAAGGCAGGATCCACCAACTCAGAAGGCAGTGCTCCAAAGACCGTTTGACGCGTCAAAGTCGCTGCGGGAGAGAAACTCAAAGTAGCTTCTGGTGTCTTGCCTGCGCTCAGTGCAGCCAAGGCATCTTTACCGGCCTGTTCTGCCAACTTCTCAGCCTCTTTACGCACCAGTTCCTGGCGTATTCCTGCACGCACTTCTTCAAAGGCTTTGGGCGTCGCCGCCTCATAGTTCAAAGCCCTTGCCGCCACAAGGGTATTAGGAGCCACTTCAATCGCCGAGGTATTCCGCTTATCGCGCACCACTTCCTGCGCAAATACGGCTTGAATAAATTTAGCGTTATTCAATAGAGCAGGGGCCCCCGCGCCATTCCTGCTCACCCAAGGTGTTTGCTGTAACTCTAATTTCAAAGCATCGGCAACAGGCTTCAAAGAACCCGATTGTTCAAACACCAAGTTGCTGAAATTATCTGCAGCCTCAGCGAATTTTTTGGTGGCGCGTTGAGTACGTAATTCACGGGTAATGTCTGGTGTGGCCTCTGCCAATGTGCGCGCTTGCGCGCCTTTCACTTCCGTTAAACGAATAATGTGAAAACCAAACTCTGTTTGCACGATGTCAGAGGTCTCGCCCGCTTTCATCGCAAAAACAGCCTCCTCAAAGGGTTTAGCCATCACGCCGCGGCCAAAGAATCCCAGATCTCCCCCTTGCTTTGCAGACCCTGGATCTTGCGAGTACTTTTGCGCAAGCTGCGCAAATTGCGCAGGGTGCGCTTTGACTTCCGCCAAAATCTGCTCGGCTTTCTTACGTATGGCTTGTCGCTCTGCTTGAGAGGCAGAAGGTTTTACTTGCAAGAGAATATGCGCGGCTCTTCGCTCCTCAGAACTCGGTTGCGCTGGTTTGGCATTATGCTCATCGAATGCTTTTTTGATTTCTTCTGGCGAAATCACGACATCTTTTGAAATAGCATCCGTTGTCAAGACCACATATTGCAATTGCACCCTCTCTGGATTGCGATATTGATCAATATGGCTGTCATACCAAGCACGCACGGCCTGATCATCGATGCTGACTTTGTTGATATAGGCATCAGGAGAAATCGAAGCCACACTGATTTCACGCGTTTGCGAAGCCAACTTCACCCACGCATCTTGGCTGACTTGAGAAACCACCGAACTATTCAGCACGCCCTCTTGAAACATCTGTAAAGCCATTTCATTTCGTAAATCCTGCTCGAAACGCACCGGAGTCATTCCCCGCGCTTTCAGCAGTTGCTCGTAGATAGACTGCGAAAATTTCCCATCTTTTTTAAAGGCTTCAATGGCTGCAATGCGTTCAGCAATCAATTGATCCGAAACCAACAGACCAGAAGCTTTGGCACTGTGTTCAACTACGGTTTGATCAATCAATTTCTGCAAAACCGCCAAACGCATTTGAGGGTTATTCAATTGCGCGGAATCAGGCGCATTCGCCCCCATCGACTCTTTCAATTCGCTCAATTGTTGCTGAAGCACCAAATTAAACTGCTGCTGGGTAATGGGTTTACCTTCCACTTTCGCAATGGCATCCGAACTACCTCCCGATTTGAAGTAGTAATCCACACCAAACAGGGCAAAAGGAATGATGATCAAAGAAAGAAGGATTTTTGCGACCGTCCCTTGGGACATTTCGCGGAAGCGTTCGAGAATCATGGAGTTGTCTAGTTAATAGTCTTCGGACACGCAGTTTAGAAACCCCTATGTAAGGACTTCTAAACTGCGCTCATCCTCTATTAAAGCATAAACGCGGGCGATCAATCACAGCGAACGCTAGATCATATCTTACGCGTAGTAACCACCAGTGGAGGAGTCTGTTGCGTGCTCGGTGTGGTCAAGCTGGTTGCGCTCAGAGTGCTGGCCGATACCGAAGTCGCCCCAGGGGTCGATGTCACCGTAAACTGAGTCAGCGCCGCGGAAGTGGTAGCGACTTGCGCCGATAGCGAAGAAGTCTTTGCACTCGCAGTTGCCGACGAACTTAAGGACGACGAAACCGCAGTCGATACAGATGCGCTAGAGCTAAAGCTCGAAATAGCTCCCGCCAATCCAGCAACATTGGCACTGAGCGCACTCGCAGTTAATGCCGTACCCGTATTCGTGATCACCGAAGAAGCCGCAGAGGGAGTCGTCGCCCCCTTCGTCGCGAACCACACGTCAGCCATCGATCCAGTCCCGCCCGAAGCGGTTTGATAGGTCGAAACCAAACCAATGTAATTACCGTTATTAGTCTGAGATGTTGTCTTCGCATTGAGATTCAGTTGTGTAATACCCAACTGGCTTAATGTTTCTATCACACCCGAAGCCACGCCATTGGTATTGCCGGTATCAATCCACACGGCCAGATTTTTATACTGGGCATCCGATGCATTGATTACACCATCCTTGTTAGCGTCTAGCGCTGACAATGCCTGATAACCATCTAGTGCCTTTTGTCCATTGGGTAGGGTAGTGGCTTGACCAAACAGCTGAGTACCACTGGTGAGAGAGGTGGTTCCAGCAGGAGCCAACATCAAAAGGCCCTCGCCCTGTGCAATCCAGCCCGTTTGCTGCGCTTTACCGGTACCAGCAATATCGAATTTCACTCCTTGCTGCTGACTCACTGTACTTATACCCTGACCCGTTAAGTCAAGGACCAGAGGAGAGGTAAGACTTCCTGATAAGTAATTAGAACTCGTAGTACTAATGTAGGTGTTAATGCCGCCTTTGGAATTAAAGTAAGCAATTTCAGCTACAGAATTAATTGTATTTTCTCCAAGTGCCATGAATTGTGTGGTACTCAAAGCACGAAGATCGGTTTTACTTAAAGTTACAAATTGCAAAGTAGTAAGACTGGTGATCTGATCTGTAGTCAACCCATTTGTAAGTTGATTGGTGCTGAGCGCATTGAGTTGAACAGTACTGAACGCCACAAGATCTACAGTACTCAACCCAAGTGAAATTTGATCTGTGGTCAGCGCTTGCAACTGAAGTGCATTCAGACCAGGCACTTGACTCGACGTCAGTGCCGCAATTTGATCGGTTAACAAGGCTGCAACAACTTGAACAGATAAAGCACCAATCTGTGAAGAGCTTAATGAGGCCAATTGAGCCGTTGTAAACTCGTTCACCACTTGATCAGTAGACAAGACTGCAATCTGTCTTGTTGTGAGGGCAGTCGTGTAGGAAGTGTTAAACCCGGTAACAGCGTCATTGAAATCAATGACCGAGATTGCAGAGGTAGATAAGGCGGCTATTTGTGTTGATAAGAGCGCATTCAGTTGATCCGTTTGCAGAACGTTCACTTGTCGCGAGGTCAGTCCTGAAATGGCATTCGTTGAAATAGCAGAAAAATCAGCCGATGAAACTCCTAAAGAATGAATTTGCGCGGTAGTCAGTGCATTCACTTGCTTAGAATTCAGCGCACTAAAATTATCAGAGTTTATCGCAGCCATCTGATCGGTACTCAGAACAGCGATATCTGCTGTTGAAATGAATGCGGCTTGTGCGGTGGTCAAAACAGACAACTGATCGGTCGAAACACCAAGGCTGATTTGAGCCGTAGTCAGCGCTGCGATTTGTCCAGAAGTCAGTGTTAAGAAATTATTCGTGTAAATACTGGAAATTTGATTGCTAGTAAGGGCAGAAAACGCTCGCGTACTTAAAGCATCGATCTGATTTGAGCTTAGAAGACCAATTTCAGTTGAAGTGAGTCCAGAACTAATTTGTGAGCTAGTCAAAAACTGTACCTGTGCCGCCGACAATCCACCTAACGAGTCAGTAGATATAGCGGCAATCTGGGCTGAACTAATAATGCCAATATTTTTAGTAGCAATGCCTGAGATCTGATTGGAATTCAGAACAGAAATAAGATTGGTACCCAAGCCGTTATAAACTTGAGCTGAGCTGAGAACATTAATGTTGGCTGAGCTCAAACCTGAAATAGTTGCACTAGATATCGCAGCAATTTGTGCCGTGGACAATATTGACGTATCGGCCGAACTAAAGCCCACAATCTGATCGGAAGAAAGCGCAGCCATATCAGCGGTCGAGAGCCCCGCACTCACCTGCGCCGTAGAAAGGAATGCGATCTGATCAGAACTTAAAGCAACGATATCAGCCGTTGAAAAGCCATTGAACAATTGTGCCGTACTCAATGCACTGACTATTTGCCCAGAAGTGATTCCTATAATGGCGCTTGAATTGAGTGCAGCAATTTGACTGGTACTCAACACTTTAAAATCAGCCGTTGTGATACTTGCTAACTGATCAGACGTAATAACGCTGATATCCGCTGTTGTTAAACCCAGCGAAACTTGGCTCGTAGAGAACTGGGCAATTTGGGCACTGGTTAATGCAGCGACGTCTAACGTGCTTAATCCTAATGCGATTTGTGCGGTAGAAAGCCCACTGATCTGAGCACTCGTCAAGCCTACGATCGCACTTGAACTGATCGCGAGTAGATTAGAAGAGGACAAAGACAAGAAGGCTTTTGTTGTCAGCACAGCAATTTGCGCAGAAGTTAAAAAGGAAACTTGATCTGTATTCAGGCCCAAATTGGCTTGTGATGTCGTCAAAGCAATCAATTCAGAACTGGTCAGGCCACCTACCTGAGCAGAGTTAAGCGCGCTGATCTGCGCGGAACCAAGAGATTGAAATTGAACCGAAGATAAAGCGCTGATTTGATCGGTATTCAAACCTGAGAATATTTGATCCGAAGTTAAGGCCGCAATTTGAGCTGTTTTTAAAGCGATGACGACTGAAGTAGTGAAATTGCTACTTTGGAGTTGTGATTGCGTCAGAACAGACAAGGCTGCAGTACTCAGCGATGCTATTTGATTAGAACTGAAAGCTAGAAAATCATCTGCTGTCAGACCAAGGGTAATCTGGCTGGTATTTAAAGCATTGACCTGTGCAGTAGTCAGACCAGCAAAATCAGATGAGGCCAGAACGCGGATTTGGTCCGTATTGAGAATAGAAATATTCGCTGTGGACAACGCTCCAAATTGGCTTGAGCTCAGATGACTCAATTGATCATAGGTGACCCCCAAGCTTAATTGGGACGTATTCAGTGCAGCAATAGCCGAAGAGCTCAGACCAACAAATTCGATATAGCCAATATCAGATATCTGCACTGTTGTAAGAACAGATAGTGCGGCAGTAGATAAACCAAGCAACTGACTGGAATTTAGAGCAGCGATCTGATCCGTTGCA
>CAIVHB010000063.1 GCA_903905585.1 uncultured Ferrovum sp.
AAGATCTCGAATCCAACTCATTGAAGGTCATTGCCGACCACATTCGCGCCTGTTCGTTCTTGGTATGTGATGGGGTGATTCCTAGCAATGAAGGGCGAGGTTATGTGCTGCGCCGTATTATTCGTAGGGCGATTCGCCATGGCTACAAACTCGGTCAATCAAAACCTTTCTTTTATTCAATAGTGGCCGACTTGGCTGAAGCGATGGGTGCTGCGTATCCTGAGCTCTTAGCCGCCCAAGCCAAGATCGCGGATGTATTGAAAACAGAAGAAGAACGTTTTGCTGAAACGCTTGAGCACGGCATGGGTGTGCTTGAAGCCGCCATGAAAAAAGAAGATCGCATGCTTGATGGCGAGACGGTATTCCGTCTGTATGACACCTTTGGCTTCCCGATTGATCTGACGGCCGATATCGCGCGCGAGCGGGGCTTCAATGTCGACTTGGCAGGGTTTGAGCAAGCCATGGAGCAGCAGCGCGATCGTGCCCGGGCTGCGGGTAAATTTACCGCGCAAGGTAAGGTGAGCTACGAAGGTCAGGCAACAGATTTCCAAGGTTATGATTCGCTGCAGGTTGCTGGACAAGTCTTGGCTATTTATAAAGATGGCAGTGCGGTGAATCATTTGTCACGGGGCGAGGCGGGCGTCATCGTTTTAGATCGCACCCCCTTTTATGCTGAGTCTGGTGGGCAGGTGGGTGATCAGGGTGAGTTAGTGGGGACGCAGGGCACCTTTACAGTGAGCGATACCCTGAAAATTCAAGCAGATGTGTTTGGTCATCATGGGGTACTCGAGACTGGAACCATCACGCTGGGTGACCATGTTGAATCCTCTGTGAATGCTTCACTGCGCGAGCGCGCAGCCTATAACCATTCAGCAACCCACCTTTTGCATGCTGCTTTACGTAAGGTGCTGGGTGATCATGTCGCCCAAAAAGGTTCGCTCGTGGATGCAACGCGAACACGTTTCGATTTCTCGCATGGCAAACCCCTTAGTGCGCGCGAGATCACCGCCATTGAGCAGTTGGTGAATCAAGAAATTCGCCGCAATCATCCAGTGGATGTCAGTGTGATGCATTACGACGATGCCATCAAAAAAGGCGCTATGGCTTTATTTGGAGAGAAATATGGCGATGAAGTGCGCGTGATTAAGATGGGCGAATTTTCTACTGAATTATGTGGTGGTACCCACGTGCATCGCTCGGGCGATATGGGTGTTTTTCGTGTGATCGGCGAATCGGGTGTGGCCGCAGGTATTCGCAGAATTGAAGCCACCACCGGTGAGAATGCATTGACCTTAATGCAGCATGAGCGTGAAGAATTATTGGGCGTGGCTGATCTGTTGAAGAGCCAACCCAATGAGATTCGCCTGAAGCTAGGCCAAACCTTAGAGCATATGCGTGCTTTGGAAAAAGAACTCACCCGTTTGAAATCTAAAATGGCAGCCAGTGATAGCGCTGATTTGGTCAACCAAGCGATCGATGTGAACGGCGTGAAACTTTTAGTGGCCACCCTTCCCGGCGCTGACAACCGCGTGATGCGGGAGACGCTAGATGCTTTGAAATCTAAGCTTGGGAGTGCAGCGATAGTCTTGGCCAGTGATGCTGATGGCAAGGTGGCGCTGATAGCAGGCGTGACGGAAGATCTCACCGCGCGTATTAAGGCGGGAGAACTGGTGAATCATGTGGCGACTCAAGTAGGCGGTAAAGGCGGGGGGCGCCCGGATATGGCGCAGGCTGGGGGCACTGATTTGGCCGCTCTGCCTGCTGCGATGGCTTCCGTCTCTGCATGGATTGAAGGCCGCGCCTAATGCCCATATCTTAAGGTGGTTTTGATGCGCCGCACCATCAAGGCTGTGCTTTGATTTAAGATAGGGATAACAAGGTCTTTAATCAGAGGGTGGCGTATGAGTTCGCATAAATTGGTGATTCGTAAAGTAGCTGTGTTAGGTGCAGGGGTGATGGGAGCGCAAATTGCTGCGCATTGCGCCAACGCAGATATACCGGTTCTCCTTTTTGATCTTGGGGCAAAGGAAGGCGAGCCGAATGCACTGATTGATAAAGCCATAGCCAACCTTCTAAAGCAAGAGCCCGCACCTTTTACTGAACCTGCGCGAGTCAGCGCGCTGAGTGCTGCCAATTACGATCATGATCTTTCACGACTCGCTGAATGTGATTTGATTATTGAAGCTATTGCAGAGCGTATGGATTGGAAGCGCGATCTGTATGCAAAAGTAGCGCCCTATTTGAAGCCCGATACTATTTTTGCTTCGAATACATCGGGACTGTCAATCACCTCATTGGCCGAGCAATTACCTGAAGCGATGCGCAGCCATTTTTGTGGAGTGCATTTCTTTAATCCGCCGCGCTATATGTCGCTGCTGGAATTGATTCCCACACATTTCACTTCGCCTGATTTGATGGATGCCTTAGAAACATGGTGTACGACTCGATTGGGGAAAAATGTGTTGCGCGCTAAAGATACGCCCAACTTCATTGCGAATCGCGTGGGGATTTTTTCTTTATTGGCTGTCATGCATCACACCGAAAAATTCCAGTTAGGTTTTGATGTAGTCGATGCACTGACAGGCCCAAAAATTGGCCGTGCTAAAAGTGCCACTTATCGAACAGCCGATGTCGTGGGCCTGGATACCATGGCGCATGTAGTGAGAACAATGGACACCACCCTTACGCCCGAAAGCGATCCGTGGCATGCCCACTTTGGACAGCCGCACTGGCTCAGTGACTTGATCGCTAAAGGTGTGCTGGGACAAAAAACCAAGGCGGGTGTGTTTAAGAAAGTAGAAAAAGATATCCATGTATTAGATCTTGCTACGCAAGAATACAGGCCCTCTAGAACAGACCTAGAACCAGAGATCGCTGAGATTTTGGCGATCAAATCACTGGATGCGAGATTTACCGCATTGCGTGCCAGCAGTCATCCTCAAGCGCAGTTTCTCTGGGCGATCTTTAGAGATCTTTTCCATTATTGCGCCTATCACCTAGGTACGATTGCCGACTCCACCCAGGAAATTGATTGCGCTTTACGGTGGGGGTTTGCATGGACGATGGGGCCGTTTGAAATCTGGCAGGCAGCCGGATGGAAAACAATTGCACAATCGATTCAGGATGATATTCAAGCGGGCAAAGCCATGAGCGCAACGCCTTTACCCGCATGGGTGTTTGAAGTGGAGGCGGCCCATAGTGCTGCGGGCTCTTGGGCACCCAGGATTAATTCGTGGAAACCACGCTCTCATCTGTCGGTCTATTCTCGCCAACCCTTGCCAGAGAGACTCTTGGGCGAAACGGCTGCCAGCAAAGGCGAAACACTTTGGGAAAACGGCGATGCGAAAGATGGCGTTCGTCTATGGATGCTCTCTCATATCGATCCCCGTATCGGTATTATTTCCTTCAAAAGCAAAATGCATAGCGCCAGTGCGCTGGTGCTAGAAGGCTTGATTGCAGCGATTGAATATGTTGAAAACCATTTAGACGGCGTGGTGCTATGGAATGAGGGCGGACTTTTTTCAGTCGGGGCAAATCTAAAAGAAGTGCTTGCAGGGTGCCAAGCGGGTGCCTACGCGCAACTGGATAAAATGATTGTGCGTTTTCAGCAGGCCTCTTTTGCTTTGCGCTACGCCCAAGTGCCAACTGTAGCAGCGGTTCAAGGCATGGCCTTGGGGGGAGGCTGTGAATTTTTGATGCATGCTCAACATCGGGTGTTTGCACTAGAGTCTTCTGTTGGTTTGGTTGAGGTGGGGGTGGGAGTGATTCCAGCGGGAGGTGGAAGCGCCTATCTCGCGCGAAGAGCGCATGAATTGGCTAGCAGTACTGCTACTGGACTGGTCATGCCCTTTATTGAAAAATCTTTTGAGATCGTAGCGAAAGGAATCCCCTCGCGTAATGCGCATCAGGCGATTCAAATGGCCTTTGGTAAGCCCACTGATGATGTTGTATTCAACCCGCATGAAGTTTTGTATGTGGCGATTCGTCGAGGGCGTGCCATGGCTGAGGCGGGTGTGCGTGCGCCTCTTCCTGGTCATCAAATTCAAGTTGCAGGTAGAGCAGGCATTGCGCATGCAGAGAGCATCATGCTGAATATGCGGGAGGGTGGGCAGATCTCAGAACACGATTACAAGGTTGGCCGATCCGCGGCGGTGGCTTTGTGTGGTGGAGAGGTGGACGCGGGCGCAAAAGTCGATGATCAGTGGTTGCTCGATGTAGAGCGCATCTTGTTTATTGAGTTACTCAAAGATCCTAAAACGCAGGCACGGATTCAGCATATGCTCGATACGGGTAAGGCGTTGCGAAACTAGGCCTCCCTTTTATGTCTTTTTCTGGCGTTTTGAAGCAATTAGACACGTGAGTCAATCAGGTTTTAAGGGAATTTAACATGCTGCGTGAGGTATATTTGGTTGCTGCAACGCGCACGCCTGTGGGCAAACGACATGGGGTGTTTAAAGCGACACGTCCTGATGATTTACTTGCGCATGCGCTGCAAAGTCTTCTTCGGCTCACGCCACAATTGGATAGGGCGGCTATCGGCGATGTGATCATCGGCTGCGCTATTCCCGAGGCTGAGCAAGGTCTTAACGTAGCGCGTAATGCCAGCTTATTGGCAGGCATCCCCGTTTCAGTTCCTGCTTATACGCTCAATCGCTTTTGTGCTTCTGGTGTTCAAGCCATTGCCGATGCCGCGATGCGAATACGTTTGGGCGAAGCCGATGTGATGGTGGCAGGTGGGGTAGAGAGTATGAGTGTGATGAGCCAGATGGCGGGGAATACCCCAAGGCCTAACCCAAGATTATTCAGTGAATCGGAACATCATGCGATTGCCTATGGAATGGGACTGACAGCAGAGAAAGTGGCAAGTCAATATCAGATCTCCCGAGAGGATCAAGATACTTTTGCGCAGTCCTCGCATGAAAAAGCGTTGGCTGCCCAGCGCAATGAAAAGTTTGTTACTGAGATCAGCCCCTTTGAGGTGGTGCAACGAAGCCCTGGTCTGAAGGGTCAGGTTCGTTTAAGCAAACGGCTGATTACAAGCGATGAAGGACCGCGTGAAGACTCCAAGCGTGCCACACTCGCTAAACTAAAACCTGTTTTTGCGGCTAGAGGTTCTGTGACTGCGGGTAATAGTGCACAGATGTCAGATGGTGCAGCCGCTGTATTATTAATGTCTGAAGAGGGTTTGAAGCGATATCAAGCTGAGCCCATTGCTAAGCTTGTTGCTTATCGTGTGGTGGGTGTCCCCCCTGAGGTGATGGGAATCGGGCCTATAGAAGCGATTACTCTTGCTTTAAAGGCTGCAGCTTGGCGGCAAGACGATTTAGATTGGATTGAACTCAATGAAGCTTTTGCAGCCCAAGCTTTGGCGGTAATGAGAAGTCTTAGGCTGGATGCCGCAAAAGTGAATCCAGTAGGTGGAGCCATCGCTTTGGGGCACCCTCTTGGAGCAACGGGTGCAATTCGTTGTGCCACGGTCTTGGCAGCAATGCAGCGCAATGAGGCGCAGCGTGCTTTGATTACCATGTGTATCGGAACGGGTATGGGTGCAGCCTGCTTGCTTGAAAAAATTTAACCTAGGTTTGGAGTCTATTTTGATCAACGTCTTAAGAACTTATGCTGTGTTTTGTGTTGTGCTCTGTGCATCGTTCTTTTCTTTGGCGGAGCAGTCCCCGTCTCTATCTTCAACCACTCAAGTTGAAGGGGTTAACTTGCCCAAAATCTTCCAGTGGAATGATAGGGTGCTCCCCTTAAGTGGCGCAGGTTTGCGTACGCAGTATTTTTTCAACGTAGCCGTGATTGCTCTGTATGGTTCATCTAGTTATTCTGAAGCAACGGGTTCACCGCTGATTGATTTTCCTGCAGTTGTTGAAATCCATTTTTTGCGCGATGTAGATTGGGATGATATTACTGGTGAGTTGGATCTTGGACTCAAAGCTAACCAAACAAAAGAAGAGATGGTTAACCTTTCGCCAGCCATTAAGCAATTAAATGAAGTCATTAAGACTGCAGGTGAGGTGAAAGATGGGAGCTCGGTATCCCTGTTAATGCGTGAAAACGAAGTGGAAGTCAGATTGAACAAGAAGTTACTTGGCACCAACTCAACCCCAGGACTGGGCAAAGCCCTTCTCAAAATTTGGCTGGGCGATCATCCCGTTCAAGAGAGCGTGAAAAAAGCACTGCTCGGAAAAAATTGATTGAGGTCATCAAGTTCGGTGGCAGCCTGTGTCACCCGGATACGATTCATGCAGCAATAGCATGGTTAGAGCAGCAGGCTCAATCTCATTCTGTGGTGGTGGTGTGTGGGGGTGGGGCTTATGCTGATTTGGTTCGCACAGAGCAACAGCGTTTGGGTTTTGATGATGTGATTGCGCACCGTCAAGCCTTGCTTGCGATGGAGCAGACTGCCTTCATCTTGCAAGGAACATGGCAGCAAAGAACAGGCCGGGCAATGCCTATCTCTGATTCTGGCACATCGATGACTTTATGGTCTCCACGCCGATTATTACTCGATCAAAATGTGGTTCCTGCCAGTTGGGATATCACCTCAGATAGCTTGGCGGTTTGGTTGGCTAAGGAGATCGGAGCCAGTCTACTGAGTCTGATGAAAAGCCTAGATATCAGCTTTGACCAAGGATCGCCTGTTGACTGGCATAGCAAAGGTTGGGTGGATGCCGCTTTCAGTGAGATGGCCCTGGGAGCCGCCTATCCCATTCGCTTAGTTGGCAGGCAGGTGTGGGGGTAGGGCCTTGTGAGTGCGGTCGAGCGTGGAACGGATTTCAGCCATGCGGTTTGAATCGAGGGAGCCGGTGCGGCCTTCTTGACCACAGAGAGCTGTGCGAAAACCAAGATAGTGAGGATTGAGCGCGGTGAGCGCTTCGATGTCTTTGTGGCTTAAAGAACCCGCGAGACCAACCATCAACTCTAAGTTCTTGGCGTGCGTCACAAACAAGGAAAGCGTTTCTTGGCTTGCAACCGTGCGTAAGCCCCCTGAGTACTTGTTGGCGGTATCGAGCATTACACCCATGAAGCCCTGTTCCTTAAGGATAGAAAGCGGCCAGAGTGGAACGCCATGGTCTGCCATGATGACTGCAATGCGATGGGGGCAACGCATTGAAGTGTTAGGAGATGTTGAGAGCGAAGCAAGCCCCGCACGAAGGGTAGATTCGTCAGGCGAACCAAACAAGCCAATTTTGATGTAATCAACCCCAGTGTTCTGAATTGCCACATAGGAGGCGAGAAGTTCTGCCGATCCAATGTGCCAGTCCCCTGTAGTGGCAGAGATGGGGCAGCGCCCATTCACTGCTTTGACGATGTTGCTAATTTCTCTGGCATTGAGTGCACCTAAAGCGCCCAGTGACGGGTCCTTGGCGTCGATGATGTCGGCACCTGATACAAGCGCGATCAGCGCTTCATCAACAGACCGCACACTGGCGAGCAGTCCCGTTTTACCCGTCTTATATTGAGAGGGTTGCATCGATGTGCTCATCTCTCTTTTCGCCATGTATCGATGCGGACCATGATCCAGGACCATGCCTCTTGTTCGATCGGCCCCGCTGTTTTATCGATCGCGATTTGCAGATAGCCGAGCTCAGATTCAATTTTTTCTTTGGGAAGCATATGCAGTCGTGTGACGAGAATAGCGGCTTCCACTACGGCGGCTTGAGCGCGAATAAAGCCACGAAACGGGCTGTGTGTTTCTTCGCGGGTGATCGCGCAGTGAAATTTGGGTCGTTGGGCATCTTCTTCGATCTCAATGACTTTTAATTCTGCATGGGTTTGGGCAGCTTCAAGTCGATAGCCCGGAAAATGATCTAGGGCGATCACTGGCCAGTCCCGGCGACCGGTAACGGGACCCGCAAACAAACGAACATCGGTAGTCCAGTTCACAACAGCATGGCCTTCACGCTGCAAATTCTCAAGCGTTTTAGAGGGACGGAAGGGAGCAATGATGAGATGGGCCCCATCCACATGCAAACCCAGCGGTGCGATATGGGCGCTGCCATCTTCTGATCGTGTTGTCACCACTGATTCTAAAATCATGTTGCTGCCTCGTTCTTTGAGGTATTGAGTGCTTCATTCTCAGCGCTTGAATTGGAATCAGTTTCGCTACTGACTTCCGTTCCTTTAGGAAGCTTTTCTCGCAGTTGATGCGTCAGCGTGAGTCCTTCGGCTTTTTGTTTAAGCTTGTTCTCGTCTGCGGGTGGCAGTCCTGCACCCCAGTTCAGATCTTCATCTTGCTCATAGCGTTTGCCAAGTAGCCATGCGTGATGGGCACGTGCAAGCTCTACCCCCATATAGAAGGCATGACTGGCATCGTTCTCTAATCCTAGTTGTGGCCATAAGGCATAAGGATCTTGGGCAGAATGGAATCCATCACGATTGAAGGTATGAATACCATCGCGACTCACTTGGATGCGGAAGTTGGGATCTTTTACATATGCAGACATCGCCAAAATTTCTTCAGGGGTATCAGGGAAAGGGCGTCGAGATCGCAGCATGAGCAAGGAATCTGAGAAATCTCTGGGTAATGCGCCTTCTTCGCGTGCAGCAAACATCATGCGACGAGCCGCATCCGCCTCCCGAACCGCACTCTTGCAATGAGGACTAACTTCGGTGGCGAGCACAGCATTGATGCGAAGTTCTGAAATGATGCCAAACAGAATGGCGTTGATCCCTGCAGTATCCGCATCGGTGAGTTCGGTGAGATTGCCCACGCCCATCATGATGCGGGCATCGGGGAGGGCGGCGCGTAGTTTTTGAAAACGTACAATCGAATCGGTAAAACCAAAATGGATGGGATCTAAAATGGCATCTACAAAAAAAGGTTTTCCTTTTTCGGTCAAGATCTGTGCAGAACGTATCAAAGAATCCAGATCGCCATGGTTTTTGGGAATGAGTATAGGTGTGGCATCGACTTCATCTGCGAGCCATAGTGTGTCTTCGTGCAGGCTAAGCAAATAATCTGCTCCAGCCATAGCTCCCCGCCTGAGATCTTCCACCTCTAAGCTATCTACGCTGACCCTGAAGCCTTCTTGTTTGAGGGTTCTGACGATTTCTTCTAACTGCGGGAAGGGTGTGTCAGGCAGGCAACCAATATCAATCACCTCTGCGCCGTCTCTTCGATAGCCGTGGGCACGTAATAAGATTTTATCGAGTGAAGAGTGCGGTGCATCTACGATCTCGGCAAAGATCATGACGTCTTGACGGGATAAATCTGCTGGAGCGCGTCCTTGACCAAAATGGCGAGGGAGATCTTTCATTTCATCTGGGCCCCGCTCAAAGGCTTTGCCGAATTGAATGGCAAGTGCATCGAGATCACCCCTGCATCGACCCGGCACAATGATGCGATCAAAGCCTTCGATATGCTCTGGCTTTAAGCGCCGTTTTAACATCTCTGCGGTCATGAGTCCGGCAACTTGCAATCCGATCTCGCGCACTTCCCATGTAAAGGGACACGGTTCGATACTTGCGAGGATTTTGCGCAAGCCGGGTTCTGCTAAGCGACCAGTCAGAAAAAGAAAGTGTTCCAACTGATGCGTCACTTCGTTTGATGCGCTTGAATGTGCGACAAGTTTAAATAATGGGCTTGAAGCGCAAGATTCAGCATTTCAATCGAGTCGGCAATCGTCACGCGCTCAAAGCTGGCAAGCTGTTTTGAATACTGTAAATCGATGGAACGAGGGTAAGTCATCACCCAATCAGAGGGAGACTCTGTTTCTACTTCTGGTGCTGTATCGCAAGCAAAGACGATAGCAGGCAGGCGGCATTTGCCTGCTTGGGCAAAGATATTGGTGGGCAGCGTGTCAGAAATGCCTAGAGCGCATTTGGCAACGGTATTAGAGGTGGCAGGGGCAATGACTACGCCGTGATAGTGACCGTGATAAAACAAACCCACAGGAGCTGAGCTCGCGGTATTGTCGCGATACACCTTGAACTCTTTTTTTAGATCCGCCAGTTTGAAGTCGTACATGCTGAGTATTTCCTCGCCAGCACTGGATAAAAAGAGATCAACATCGGGAAAACGCCGAGCAAGCTCAAGCGATTCCTTTAGGTAATGACCGGAGCCTGTGATCGCCCAAGCGAGGCGTGGATGTGCGTCTGCATTCATAACCGTGCATTATAACGGCTCTTGCGTTTTCAACCTTCTGTTTGCTTTTGAGACTTGTGGCTTTGATTCAATCTTTAATGAATGGTCTTTCTCTCCTGCGCCTGCGACGGGCAGGGGGTCGTGTCGCCTGCGAAGATGTTTCAAACCTTGCATTTACCGCAGGGGTATTGTTGATGGCACAAGGCGTGCTGAGTTATTTCATCAATGGACGCCCCGGACATATTGAATGGTTAGCACTGCCTGATCTGACTTTTCCTTTGGTGCTATTGGCTTTTTCTTCATGGGCAATTGTAGTTCTCATCAAAGATAAGGCAATGCTCATTGATCTCTTCAATGACCTTCTCAGTGCTCGACTGCTGATTGTCCTCCTTCAGATCGGGGCACAATCATTGCAGCACAAGGTATTTGCGAATATTGAATGGAATGGTTTTCCTGATTCTATTCAGTCAATCGCTGAGGTATGGTGGATGCTTGCAGTCATGGTGCGCTTGGGACGTCTCCCTTTTGCAGGGAAAACACAACGTAAACATGAAACTTTGCTTGTTTGGGGGGCTTTTCTGGGACCTTGGATGTTTTGGTTGTCTTTATTTCAGCCAGCAGATTTATGGCAGGCCGATGGCGAAGATAGCGATCCTAAACACTATTCTCAAGCGATGTCAGAAGATACCTTTACCGCTGAATCACTCATGTTTAACGGCATGTTAGATAATTTTGATGCAGAGCGATCGGGGGAAGAAGATATTTATTTTCTGGGCCTGGCTGGTGAAGCAGGGAATCCCTTGTATTTGCGTGAGGCAGAGTTGGCACTTGAAGCGTTGCGGGATGTTTATGGGGTGGATGGCCGGGCAGGGATTTTGGCGAATAATGCAAATAATTCTGCGCGTTATCCGTTTGCTACCCATAATAATTTTGAGGCTGTACTCAATCATATCGGCGAATTGATGGATACAGAAGATGATCTGCTATTTTTGTTTTTGAGCAGTCGCGGCACGCAATCCTCCTCACTTGTTCTTTCGCAACCGGGATTGGTTTTGGCTGATATAGACCCCAAGGGGCTTAAAAAAGCCCTAGATGATGCACAAATTAAATGGCGCATCATTGTGATCTCTGCTTGTTACTCAGGGGGGTTTATCAACGAGCTCAAAGATCCCAAGACTTTAGTGATTACCTCAAGTGATCAAACCGACAGTGGCTTAGGGTGTAATGCTAAAAAAGGAATGACTTGGTTTACCCAGTCTTTTTTTGATGCATATCTTAGAAAAGCACTAGGAATCAGCGCTGCATATCACGCTACTCTCGATGAACTTCAGAAACAGCAAGGCCTAGATAAAAAGTTAGGGTTACCGCAAATGGCGCTGGGGGAAGAGATGAAGAAAAAACTTTCTGGATTAGAAGCGAGAGTTTTGCAACCGGGAGGCATACAAGACGGGGTACGTGCTCAGTTTAAATTCCCCCGAGCGCATCATGATTATGCAGGGATGTCTGGGGTCAAAGAGCATTCCAAAGCGTGGATGGCATCTTTTAGAAGTAGTTTACGTTTCTTCAAACGTACCAAAGCGACTTCGTCGATATCCCCTAAAGTAATGTGATCAGCAATCAATGCATCGAGCATTCGGTGCTGCTTTTTTAGCGTATCAATTTGCGCTTGTGTTTCTTGAATGTGTAAGGTGTTTTCCATGCTGTGAAACTCTTAAGATGGGCCAACTAAGCGATAGCACTCAAGATTATCGAGAAGGCGGGTAGAGCCCAAGCGTGCGGCACCCAGAATCACTAATTCTCTATCTTTAGCTTTTGCTTCAGCGAGCGCATATTGTGACCGAACGGTAAGGTAATCTACATGCCATCCCCGTTGCTGCAAAGTCATTGATTCTTGTTCAATGGTCTGATTCAGATCGGTCGCGCTTCCAGCATGAATCGCAACCGCGAGTCTTTTTAATGCCATTTGTAGATGCGGGGCTTCAGCGCGCTCCTCAGTACTCAAATAGGCATTTCGGCTGCTGAGCGCTAAACCGTCCTCAGCCCGAATGGTCTCACCTGGAACCATACGAATGGGAAGCGCGAGTGACTCCACCATTTCTTTGAGCAGGGTCCATTGTTGATAGTCTTTTTTCCCAAAGACAGCAACTTGTGGCTGCACCATGTGAAATAGTTTTAGTACTACCGTACATACGCCTCTGAAGTGTCCTGGGCGCACGGCGCCTTCCAGTTCATTTTGTAGCGCGGGGGGCTCTACAAAATAGCGCTGCGGGCTAGGGTACATTTCAGATTCTGTTGGCGCAAACACAACTTGGCATCCTGCGCTGGCTAGGCGTTTGGTATCTGCCTCAAGATCACGGGGATAACGATCAAAATCCTCGGTGGGGCCAAATTGCAAGCGATTCACAAAGATACTGGTAACCACGCAAGAAGCATGGTTGCTCGCTTCTCTGACCAAAGCCAAATGGCCTTCATGCAAACTCCCCATTGTGGGAACAAGTCCCACTAGTCCCTCTCCGGCTAGCCGAAGACGCAAATCTCTCAGGGTATGCACGATTTCCATCTTAGCCTCGACTAAAGAATTCGCGCTGACCGCGCATGCTCGTTATTTTTTCTAGAAGATAATCGAAGTCTTCCGGTTGATCAGCAAAATTGAGGTTTTCGCTATTGACGATGAGCAAGGGTGAACGGATATAAGTATGAAAATAGTCGGCATAGAGTGCAGAAAGGCGATAGAGGTACTCGCTGCTCACCTGTCTTTCCATATCTAGTCCTCGGCGTCTGACGCGTTCTATCAGTACATCAGCGGGAGCCTGTAAATAAATGACTAAATCAGGCGTTGAAGTTTGAGGCGCTAAATGTTGGTAGACCTGTTGATACAACTGATACTCTTCATCGCCCAGTGTCAGTCTGGCAAACAGCGGGTCTTTGTCTAAAAGAAAATCAGATACTGTGGGGTGATCAAAGAGATCGCGTTGCTTTAGATCTGCTGCTTGGCCCACGCGTTGAAACAAGAAAAACATTTGCGTGGCAAATGCCCAGCGCGACATGTCACGATAAAATTTGGGCAGAAAAGGATTGGACTCAAAGTCCTCAAGCAGAAGATTGCCGCCCACCCGTTCAGCCAATCTCTTTGCAAGCGTGGTTTTACCCACAGCAATGGGCCCCTCAACAGCGATATAGCGAAAACGCTCTAGGCCGGTGGTTAATATAGTTTCGCTGGATTGATTCACAGTCATGGGGTGTTGTTTTCCAAGCGCTCAATACCTTGATCCTGACATGCTGCCGCAAGTTGCTTGACGGATCCCATGCCCGGGATCAATAAATTGGGGGCGATTTCTTGAAGCGGAAACAAAACAAAGGCGCGCGCTCCCATACGGGGGTGGGGCACTAAGAGTCGATCATGGATGAGTTGCAGATCTCCATACATCAGTACATCTAGGTCCAAGGTGCGAGGGGCGTTCTTAAAGGATCTTGCACGCCCCTCATCTAATTCTAAATGCAGCAGCGCATCAAGTAACTCAATCGGCTCGAGTGCGGTATCCACAGCAGCAACAGCATTGATGAAGTCAGGTTGGTCTAAATAGCCTACCGGTGCCGTGCGATACAGTGATGACTTCAAAACCAGCTTGGTATGGTGCAGTTGATTCAAGGCGAGAAAAGCCCGTTGAATCCTTGCGGCAGGATCATCGAGATTGCCACCCAGTCCAATATAGGCGCGAGTGATGGCATCTTTAGTCATCTAAATCGTCCTCATCGGGTTGTGTATGTTTGGAATGTGTATCCAATGCGGTGGAACTGTTTTCCCCGGCAGGCTTTTTTCGCCTAGGTCCGCGTTTTCTGCGGCGCTTGGGTTTGTCTTCTACTACCAACATGGCTTCTTTTTCGGTATCGTCGGCATGTTGAAAGTCTTCCCACCAGCGCGCAATGTCTTGGTCTACCTCACCTGAGGCCGCACGAAGTACAAAGAAATCAAAAGCGGCACGGAAGCGAGGATGCTCCAAAAGGCGATAAGGTCGTTGACCACCGCGTTGCATGAATCGCTGCTGCATGCTCCAAATCTCTTTCATGACAGCATCGAATCGACGAGGAATGGCAAGCTTCTCTTTTTGAGCGTCTAGAACTTCGTCCATTGCAAGATAAAGTGCAGGGGTGGGGAGTTCGCCTTGGCTCTCGATTCTGGCAGCACCAAGACGAACTTGGTGCCATAGCAGTGAGGCAAATAGAAATCCTGGGCTAATGGGTTTGTCTTCTGCAATACGCTTATCCGTATTGCTGAGCGCCAACTCAACAAAGCGAGCACCCTCAGGTTCATCCAAAACTACATCTAATAAGGGAAGCAATCCATGATGCAGTCCTTCGGTTCTGAGTTGACGCAGACATTCAACAGAATGCCCTGACAGTAATAGCTTGAGCATCTCGTCAAATAAGCGTGCGGATGGAACATTGGAAAGTAAATCTGCCAATTCCAATATGGGTTTGCGTGCTGCTTTATCGATGGTGAATCCTAGCTTTGCTGCAAAACGAACCGCACGCAGCATGCGCACCGGATCTTCTCGATAGCGCTGGGCGGGTTCGCCAATCATGCGTAAGCGTTTGGCGCGAATATCGCCCAATCCATCAAAGTAATCCCAGACTTCTTCTTTGTTTGGGTCATAGAAGAGGGCATTGACCGTAAAATCGCGGCGCAGTGCATCTTCTTCTTGGCTTCCAAAAACGTTGTCGCGAATGAGTCGGCCATGCTCATCGGCTGCCTGGTCGTCCTCCGGGGCGGCTTGAAGGGCCCTGAAGGTAGATACTTCTACCACCTCATCGTTGCAGAGTGCATGTACGATCTGAAAACGACGGCCGATGATGCGTGAGCGACGAATCACTTTTTTGACTTGCTCGGGTGTGGCGTTAGTGGCTACATCAAAATCTTTAGGGGCGCGACCGATGAGCAAATCTCGCACTGCTCCGCCCACTACAAAAGCCTCAAAGCCTGCTTTTTGCAATGATTCTGTTACGCGCAAAGCGCAAGGACTGATATCTTCGCGGCGAATACCGTGACGCTTGACAGCATGAATGGTGAGTTTGGGGCGATTGATACTTCGGCCACGTCCTAGGACTTTGCGAAAGAGCTCTGCAATCATCCTGCGGCTTCCTCTGTAGCTGGGTGTAAAGCCAAAATCGGCCAGCCAGCCGTGAGCGCATGCTGCCTTAATGTTGGATCGGGGTTCACGGCAATTGCTTGTTTGACACGCTCAAGAAGAGGGAGGTCGTTGAGAGAGTCGCTATAGAAGCAAGTTTCTTCAAAATCATGCCAAGAGTGATTCAGTTCGGATAACCATTCATCCACACGCAGGATTTTTCCTTCACGAAAACTTGGAGTACCCGATACTCTTCCTGTGAATTGCCCCTTAGCGTTTTTTTCAGGTTCTGTGGCAATGAGATGATGTACGCCAAATAACGCAGCAATGGGTGCAGTCACAAAGCTATTTGTAGCCGTCACGATGGCCACAAAAGTAGAACGCTCTTGTTCCTCTTTAACAAGATGAAGAGCGCCTTCGCTGATGCGTGGCTTAATGCGCGTTTCAATAAATTCGGCCCGCCATGAATGGAGTTGAATTTCAGGAAAGCTGGCAAGCGGCTTTAATGCAAAGGCAAGAAACGCTTGAATATCTAGGGTTCCTGCTTTGTATTCATCGTAAAAACGTTGATTGGCTTGTTCGTAAAGGGCTTTATCAACGGCACCGACTTCAATGAGATACTGACCCCACTCATAGTCGCTGTCACCATGGAGCAATGTGTTATCGAGGTCAAAAAGGGTAAGACGCAAAGAAAACTCCTTCTAAATTTTGGAATGCATGCTTGCAATATAAGCACGCACTAGGGAAACGCTGATGGTGCGTTGCGTGGATAAGCTGAGCGTATCGAGTTGATCTAAGGCTTGCATCAGCGAAGGCATGTCTCTATTTGCATGCATCATAAGGTAAGTCATTGCTTCATCCGATATCGGAATAGCATGAGCGCTTGCTTTCAGTTTAAGTGCCGCCCATTTTTCTTCATCATTGAGGTTTTGCAAGCGATATACCTCACCCCAAGCCAAGCGAGAGCTCAGTTCAGGTGCGAGAGATAACTGGGCAGGAGGGCAATCGCCGGTACATATCATGTGCCCCCCTTTTTCTCGAAAGCGATTCCAAGCATGAAACAGGCTTTCCCCAAGAGAGGGTGGGGCTAAATTCACATTGTCAATCAGCAAAATAGTCTCTTCGCCGAGGGGGGGGGCTGAATCATGTTGAACATCAATAAACAAGGGTATATGGGCAGTATGTTGACCAAGCGCAGCTCTTAATCCTTGCAGAAGGTGGCTCTTTCCGCTGCCCTTTAGCCCCCATAAATATAGGAAGGTTTGGGCCCCAGGTGAGGACGCAAGACTACGCAAGGCAGCAAGTGCCTCGCTATTGCGTCCACAGACAAAATTGTCTAGCGTCGGTTGGGTTGGTGCTTGTATCGGAAGGGCCAGCTGGTGCAATGAAACGCTCCGGTGCTGCGGGTGTTAAACTGAAAGACTGATTCTAACAGTAACCCTTCGCCGAATTCCTAAGATCCTGATCCTCATGACGAATACTCAATTTTCTTCCCCTGGCTTGTCTTACCGTGACGCTGGTGTCGATATCGACGCTGGAGATGCTCTAGTTGAACGCATTAAACCCTTTGCTCGCCGTACCATGCGCCCTGAAGTGCTAGAAGGGATCGGTGGTTTTGGTGGATTAGTTGAGATTAGTCAACGTTATCAGCAACCTGTGTTGGTTTCTGGTACAGATGGGGTTGGCACCAAGTTACGACTCGCATTTGAACTTGGCGCGCATGCCACTGTAGGAATTGATTTGGTGGCGATGAGTGCGAATGACATTTTGGTACAGGGGGCTGAACCGCTATTTTTTCTGGACTATTTTGCATGCGGAAGGTTAGACGTAGAAACCGCAGCTACAGTAATACAGGGCATCGCTTTGGGATGTGAGGAGGCGGGCTGTGCACTGATTGGTGGCGAAACCGCCGAAATGCCCGATATGTACCCAGATGGGGAATACGATTTAGCTGGTTTTGCAGTAGGTGTGGTCGAAAAAAATAAAATTATTACCGGTAGCACCATTAGGGTGGGAGATAAGGTCTTGGGCATTGCCTCAAGCGGGCCCCATTCGAACGGTTATTCTTTAATCCGAAGGATTGTGAAGGACTCAGGCGCTGATCTGGGTGCTCCCTTCCCCCATGATCCCTTGCAGCGCACCTTAGGGGCAGTGCTCATGGAGCCCACACAGATTTATGTGAAGCCACTTCTTGATTTGATTGCTCGTCTTCAAGTGAAGGGTATGGCGCATATTACCGGAGGTGGCTTGACAGAAAACATTCCTCGCGTCTTACCTGCAGGACTGACGGCTGAAGTGCATCGTGCGCGCTGGGTGCGGCCGCCGGTGTTTAACTGGCTACAAGAACAAGGTGGGGTGGATGAGGCGGAAATGCATCGAGTCTTTAACTGCGGAATTGGCATGGTGGTCATCATGGATCAGGCCCATGCCGAGATGGCCCAAGCCATTCTAGAAAGCCATCATCTTGCAGTCTGGGAGATTGGTCATATTCGTGAGTCTGCAACAGGTGAGGCCCCCACTGTTGTCGTTTGAGGGTTTTTTGGTGAGATGAATACGGACTTCATTCAGCACGTTCTGCCTCGTGTTGTGGTTCTGATCTCGGGGCGTGGTAGTAACCTCAGTGCCTTATTGTCAGCAAATTTGCCCGTTCAGTTTGCTGCAGTGATCAGTAACAAATCCGATGCTGGGGGACTCATTGCAGCCGAACAGGCCGGTATCCCTACTGAAGTGATCCATCACAAAGACTTTGAGGGGCGAGAAGGTTTTGATCATTTCTTGGCGCAACGAATTGATCATTATCTTAATGTTTCATGTGATATCAGTGTTGATGCCAGAAAAAGAGGCTTGGTGATTCTTGCTGGGTTTATGCGAATTTTTTCACCGGATTTCACCGACCATTTTGCGGGTAGGATGATGAATATTCATCCCTCGCTGCTTCCGGCTTTTACAGGTTTACATACACATCAACGTGCGCTGGATGAGGGCGTAAAAATTCATGGTTGTAGTGTGCACCTTGTCACAGCTGAACTCGATCATGGCCCCATTCTGGCTCAGGCGGCAGTCCCCGTTCTCATCAATGATGATGAAAGCACGCTTGCCGCGCGCGTGCTGCGACAGGAGCATCAGCTCTATCCGCGCGTAGTTCGAGCTTGGGCAGAAGGGGTCTTGCGTATTGACGAAAATGCGGATCCTCATTGGGAGTATCCACAGGACCCGAATCTTTCGCTGCAAACCCCCATGTCTTAGGTTTTCAGGTTATTGATCCATTCTCTGAAAGGTATAAGGCTCGGCTTGAATATCCGCAATCTGAAAAGATGAAGCAGGTTCGATGAAGTTGTCATTGATTCTATCGAGAAAGAGAGTGATGGTCGTCAGCGTATTGCTGGCGCTATTGCTGCATCTGGTGATTCTTGGTGTGGTCCCCTTTCCCAATGCCACCCCTCCTTCACGTGTCTTGGAACTAGAGCTTGCCCCATCTGCGATGGTTTCTTTGCCCCAAACCGCCGCGCGAGAAAAAAAAGAAGTCTTAAAAACGCCTAAGCAGAATGCTCAAGCTACTTCTTCTGCAGAGGTGCCTGTTATTCCATCAGTTACCGGGACAGGCGAGGCTGCTTCAGCCTCGCTGATGTCAGCGCCAATATCGGAAAGCACAGAGTCTGCAAAAACCGAGAACCCAACACCTCCTGCTGAGCTTTCTAATCCCTTGACTGAAAAACCAAAAACAGTGGGGGAGACCCGTTTCGCAGCACTTCCATCGCAGGGGGAAATTGACTATCAAGTCTCTTTAGGAAGCTTGGGTGTGTCTGTTGCCCGAGGAACGCTACGCTGGAAAATTACCGGACAGCGCTACCATTTAGATCTTGAAGCCCGCACGGTGGGCATTGCGCGCTTATTGAAGTCGAATCCTGTGATGCAAATCAGTGAGGGACGAATTGGTCCTCTAGGATTGATTCCTGATCAGTACCGTGTATTGGGCCGAATCAGTGAAACGGATGAGGCGATGGCTTTGTTTGATTGGACCGCACAGACCTTAACTTTGCAACCTAGTAATACTGTTGTTCCGATGCCAGAAGGTACTCAAGATTTATTGAGTTTCTTTTTTCAATTCAGCATCGTTCCGCCAGAGACTGAAGGCACAACGCGATTTATCACGAATGGCCGTAAATTAGATCGCTATAGTTACGAATTGACCGAAAAAATACGTCTTAAGTTACCCTTGGGAGAGATAGACGCCTTACACGTTAGTCGATTGACCGGATTGAATGAAGATAGCTTCGATATTTGGCTAGGTGAGAAATACCATCTACTCCCCGTTCAAATACGATTTTTTGCGCGAGGCAGAATCATCACCCTTTATGCAAAAGATATTCGTATAGCGGCCCCAAGCCCAGACTCTAATTAGGATTTTAATGGCGATTACTCAAGCTCAGTTTGATGTGTTGGTGCAGGCGTTATCACAAATGCGACGCCTTGATGCGCCTGCTGACTCCATGCTGAAACAGTTCTTTCGCGATCGAAAGGCATTAGGGCCTCGCGATCGTGCGATGGTGTCAGAGTCGGTGTATGCCGGTCTGCGGCGTTCACGCGCCTTAGCTGAAATGGTTCCGGGCAATGAGCCGCGCCGTCTTGCCTTGGCGATTCTGCTTCAACTCAGAGGCTTTAGTATTCGCGAGTTGGAAGTGTTATGCCGAGGCTCAGAGGCAGAGTGGCTTCATTCGCTTAAAGAGCATGCCGCTGAAAATAAACAAGACGGCTTAGGCTTTCAGGCAGAGCTACCTGATTGGGTAGTGGAGCGTTTGCGCCCGCATTATGCGGATGAAGAAATTCTTGAGCTGGGTCGTGTGTTGCAACAGGCCGCACCCCTGGATTTGCGGGTGAATACCTTAAAAGCCAAGCCAGATGAGGTGATTGAACAACTGCAAGCAGCAGGTGTTGCTGTTGAACACATGCCTTATGCACCTCAAGGCCTGAGAATTAAGGGTAAACCAGCGTTACAAAGCCTGCCTGTATTTAGAGATGGCCTGATCGAAATTCAAGATGAAGGTAGTCAACTCTTGGGCTATTTGGTCAGTCCTAAACGTGGCGAAATGATTGTAGATTTTTGCGCAGGAGCGGGCGGTAAGACTCTATTGCTGGGTGCGTTGATGCAAAACGAAGGAAGGCTGTATGCCTTTGATGTTTCGGAGCGCCGCTTGGCCAATCTCAAACCCCGCCTCAAGCGTTCAGGCTTATCCAATATCAATCCAGTGCTGATCGATAGTGAACGCGACCAACGGGTGAAACGTTTGGCGGGCAAAATTGATCGTGTGCTGGTTGATGCACCCTGCAGTGGTTTGGGAACGCTGCGCCGTAACCCTGATTTAAAACTGCGGCAGGGCGAATCAGGTATTGATGAGCTGATGGCTAAACAGGATTCAATTTTAGCTGCAGCCGCTGGTTTGCTGAAGCCTGGGGGATTGTTGGTGTATGCAACGTGTAGCGTATTGTTTGAAGAAAACGAAGCGCGCGCTGAGGCTTTCTCGCTTTCTCATCCCGATTTTGAAGTGGTGGAATGCGGCGAGTTATTAAAACAAGCGCGTATTCCCCTCGAGATGGGACGTTATCTGAAGTTGATGCCGCATCGCCATCACACAGATGGATTTTTTGCGGCAGCATGGCGCAGAAAAGCGGCACACGCTTCAGCAGAAGCTAAACCTAAAGTGAAGGCTAAAAAAATACAGGTAGAAGGGGAAGTGAATGATGAATGAACAGTTTGAAGGCATGATGAACCCGTTCAACGATCAACATTCTTCATCCATGGCGCACTTGGTCGTATCCATTATTCTGGCGATTATTGTCAGCCGGGTGTTGTCCCATCTAGTCCGTTCAGTATTGGGTGATGCCGATCAAGCCAAACGATGGGTGCGAAGAGCCGTCATTGCAGTATGGGTGATTTTTGCATTGGATTGGGTCGGAGCCCTTGATTCGGTTCTGGATGTTCTTGAGAGCTTGAGTATTCCTATTGGAATGCACCACGTGACAGTTCTGCGTATTGTGCAGGGCGTGTTACTGGTTGTTTTAGTTTCGATGGGCTCATTATGGTTTTCGCGGCGGGTTGAAAAGCGTGTGATGGGTCTGACATCCATCGATACCAGTCTACGCGTGATTGTTGCGAAGATCGTGCAAGGGCTGCTCATCACGATGGCGGCGCTTGTTACTCTTCCAGTTCTTGGAATTGATACCACCTTCCTTTCGGTGATTGGTGGTGCCTTGGGTGTAGGGCTAGGCTTTGGTTTGCAGAAGATCGCAAGTAACTATGTCAGTGGCTTTATTATCCTGCTCGATCGTTCCGTCCGCTTAGATGACTTAATTTCGGTAGACGGGCGCAAGGGTGTGGTAACCCAGATGGAAGCGCGCTATGCAGTGCTGAGGAATCCCGATGGCACGGATACCGTGGTACCGAATGAGAACTTTGTGACGGGTATGGTGGTTAACCATACCTTGAACGATCGTATGGGTAGTATCAACGTATCACTGTGGTTGGCGCATGATGCAGATTTGCGAAAGGCCATTGCAGTCCTAACGCCTTTGCCATTATTGCATCCAGATGTTTTAAGCGAGCCCCATGCCCCCGCTGTTCAGGTTCAGCAAGTCACCGAGGTCGGAATTGAAATTCAGCTTTCGTGGTGGATGCGCGATCTGGCCTTGGTTAATCCCGGTTTACGCCCGCAGATTTTACTAGAAAGCATTGAAGCGCTGCGCGAAGCAGGCATTCCTTTTGCAAAGCGCCCAGAATTTTTGATTCGAAACTAAGTCTGTCTTAAGTTTTTATGGGCTTATCTTCCTTGCCGCCATGCCTTTGGGCCAGTATCCTAGTTAGCTGATTAAAAAAATTGCTGTATTTCGCTAGGAGTTGCTCTTGTTATTTTCTGGTTTGTTGGATCTGTCCGTGTGGCAGTTGATTGCCGTTGCTTTAATCCTCACGCATATCACCATCGCATCGGTCACCATTTTCTTGCACCGCTGCCAAGCCCACAGGGCGCTTGAGTTAGGTCTTCTTCCAAGCCATTTTTTCCGATTCTGGTTGTGGTTAACCACCGGAATGATTACCCGTGAATGGGCTGCGATTCATCGCAAACACCATGCGAAATGTGAAACTGAAGAGGATCCCCATAGCCCCCAAATCTTAGGCATTAATAAGGTGCTGTGGGGAGGGGTGCTCCTCTATGTTCAAGAAACACGCGTAAAAGAGACCATAGAGCGTTACGGCCACGGTACACCGGATGATTGGATTGAGCGGGTTCTCTACACGCCGCATGAACGTATTGGCGTGACCTTAATGGCCTTCATTAACATAGCGTTGTTTGGTTTTATTCCCGGCATGTTGGTGTGGTTGGTACAAATGATCTGGATTCCATTCTGGGCGGCAGGTGTCATCAACGGCCTGGGGCATTACTTTGGCTACCGTACCTTCCAGAGCAAGGATGCCAGTACCAATTTAATCCCTTGGGGTATTCTGATTGGGGGAGAAGAGCTGCATAACAACCATCATGCGTATGCCACCTCAGCGCGTCTCTCCAATCGCTGGTTTGAATTTGATATTGGCTGGTTTTATATCTGCATTCTTGAACTGCTGGGGCAAGCGAAGGTTAAGAATGTCGCCCCCCTATTGAAATTAGATCGCACAAAGACCGAAGTTGATTTGGTCACTTTGCAGTCAGTGATTACGCATCGTTATGACGTGTTAGCCAAATACGCGCGCTATTTGTCTCAGCTCACTCAACAAGAAGTTTCACATCTCTCACAGCATATGACCTTGCCTTCAGGAACCGAGAGTTACGCTGCGATTCAGCGCTTTTTGCATCGCGAGCCCGAACAGCTGAATGCGGACGAGCGTGCAGCGGTAGGTCATGTATTGGAGCGCAGCGCTGCGCTGAAAACGATTTACCAGATGCGTGAAGAGTTAGTAGCCATTTGGACTCGAACGAATATGACCCGTGAACAACTCTTGGCGCAATTGCAGGAATGGTGTCATCGCGCTGATCAGAGTGATATTGCTGGGTTGCGCAGGTTTTCTCAGCATTTGCGTTGTTACGCTTAGAAATTAAGCTGATAAAGTGTGAAATAAATATTCTTTGGCCTCGTCATAGGGCTGGGCTAAAATAGAAGGCTTAGCCTTTTGTTGGGGCCCCCAAGGGCTCAAGTTCACATGTATTTTTACGATGAGATTGACCAAAAAATCGTAGACGAGCGGGTTGCGCAATTTCGTGACCAGACGGCACGGTTTCTGTCGGGCAAGCTTTCAGAGGAAGACTTTCGGCCTTTGAGATTGCAAAATGGTTTGTATGTTCAGCGCCATGCCCCCATGTTGCGCGTTGCGATTCCGTATGGCGTGCTTTCTTCACGCCAATTAAGAATGTTGGCGCACATTGCGCGTCGCTATGATCGCGGCTATGCCCACTTTACTACCCGCCAAAACATTCAATTCAATTGGCCTAAACTGGAAGATGTACCGGATATCTTGGCGGATTTGGCGAGTGTGCAAATGCACGCTATTCAAACCAGTGGTAATTGCATTCGTAATACCACGACCGATCACTTCTCTGGAGTGGCGGGTGATGAGTTAACTGACCCACGTCCTTACTGCGAATTGATTCGCCAGTGGTCTACCTTTCATCCTGAGTTTGCTTATTTACCACGTAAGTTCAAGATTGCTGTGAATGGCTCTATTGCTGACCGCGCAGCTACCCGTGTGCATGATATTGGTCTAGATATTGTTCGCGATGCAGAGGGTTCCTTAGGTTTCCGGGTGTTGGTAGGCGGGGGCTTGGGCCGAACGCCATTGATAGGGCATGTGATTCGCGAGTTTCTTCCTGAGCAACATTTGCTGACGTATCTCGATGCTGTACTGCGCGTATATAACCGCTTTGGCCGCCGGGACAATAAATACAAAGCACGTATCAAAATCTTGGTGAAGGAGATGACCCCTGCCAAGTTTGCGACTGAGGTTGAAGAAGAGTGGTCCCATCTCAAAGATGGCCCAGCTACTTTGATTCACGAAGAATTAGCGCGTATTCGAAGTCGAATTGTTCAGCACGATTATCGCCCTGCCCATGAATCAGGAATCGCTGAAGTAGAAGCGCTGCGTTCCTCAGATAAGACGTTTGCACGATGGCATGAGCGCAATGTGTTCCCGCATAAAATATCCGGTTATGCTTGCGTAACACTTTCGCTTAAAAACACGACGGTAGCGCCTGGGGATCTCTCTGCCGAAGGCTTGGATGCGGTAGCTGAAATGGCGGATCGATTCGGTTTTGGTGAATTGCGTATCAGCCATGAACAGAATGTAATCCTGCCTGATGTAAGGATTGAAGATCTGCCCAAAGTGTTCTCGCTCGCTCAAGCGCTGGGCTTGGCTAAGCCAAATGTGGGCTTGATTTCGAATATCATTTCCTGCCCAGGCGGGGATTTCTGTTCGCTTGCCAATGCGCGTTCAATCCCTGTTGCGCAAGCCATTCAAGAGCGTTTTGAATCGCTTGACTATCAATATGATATTGGTGAGCTAGATCTCAATATCTCTGG
>CAIVHB010000064.1 GCA_903905585.1 uncultured Ferrovum sp.
GTCGCATCAACCGCTACGCGGAACACGACTTGTTCGTTTTTGTCCGCCACGAAGGTGCTCTTTTCAGAGACCACAGGCGCTTCGATCACTTGAAGCAAACGCTCCTCGCTGAAATGAATGGCGCTCATGCGTACACCTCCTCAAGCTTGCGAACCGCACCCTTGGTCAAAATAACCTTTGGGAAACGAATCAGACTCACCGGATCAGCCTGAGCCACTTCAAGCACCAACATATTGGGCAGGTTACGTGAGGACAAATACAGGTTGTCGTCCAGATCATCGGTGATCACCAGTACCTTCTCAAACCCCATGCCTTTAATCTTGCCAGCCAGGATTTTAGTTTTAGGGGATTCTAGTGAAAGTTGCTCCACCACTGACAAGCGGTCTTCACGCACTAATTGGGACAGGATCGTCGCCATGCCAGCACGGAACATCTTACGATTGACTTTTTGAGTGAAGTTTTCATCGGGGCTGGAGGGGAAAATCTTACCTCCCCCACGCCACAATGGGCTGGATGCCATACCAGCACGAGCACGTCCAGTACCCTTTTGACGCCAAGGCTTACGGGTGCTCTTTGCAATTTCTGCACGGCCTTTTTGGGCACGGGTACCTTGGCGCGCATTGGCTTGAAAAGCAACAACCAACTGATGAACCAAGGGTTCATTGTAGTCACGCCCGAACAAGCTATCTGCTGCCTCCAAGGTAGAAGTAGATTCACCTTGGTCATTAATCAGTTTAAGTTCCATTACGCACCTGCCTTTGCCGCTGGGCTCACGATCACATGGCCGCCTTTGGATCCAGGGATTGCACCCTTAATCAAAAGCAGTTTGCGGGTGGAGTCGATGCGCACGATCTCTAGATTCTGAATGGTGCGCTTGACTGCACCTAAATGACCGGCCATGCGCTTACCAGGGAAAACGCGACCTGGATCCTGCGCCATACCGATAGAACCGGGAGAGTTGTGAGATACCGAGTTACCGTGCGATGCCCGATTGGAACTGAAATGGTGCCGTTTAATCGCACCAGAAAAGCCCTTACCTTGCGTCGTTCCGGAGACATCCACAGCCTGACCTACCTGGAATGTATCCAAGGGGATCGAGCCGCCTACGGCGAATTGGCCGAGTGCTGCAGCATCTATGCGGAATTCAGTCGTCAGGGTACCTGCAGTCACACCTGCTTTCGCAAGATGACCTGCCAAGGCCTTGCTGACGCGACTTGCGCGACGTGTGCCATACACCACTTGAACCGCAGTGTAGCCATCGGTTTCGGTGGTCTTAATTTGTGAGACGCGGTTATCACCGACCTCAACGACCGTTACAGGAACGGAATCGCCGTCATCAGTGAAGACTCGCGTCATGCCGACTTTGCGGCCGACGAGTCCTAGTGCCATCGCCAAATTCCTTCTAAAATTGTTGGCCCGCACGGAAAGCGTCGCTGCGCTTCCATATCGGGTGTCGGTTTCAATTGACCGACGTTTTTTTATCTTTCATTGTCAGGGCGTCCGACGCCGAAAGTTTTTATTGTTGCTGTACTTCTTGTTACCACTCCAGCCGAAAAAGGTTGGCTGGAAAAAATTTTACAACTTGATTTCTACGTCTACACCTGCTGGTAGATCTAACTTCATCAATGCATCCACCGTCTTATCGGTTGGATCAACGATATCCATCAGGCGCAAATGTGTTCGAATTTCAAATTGATCCCGTGATGTTTTATTCACGTGGGGCGACCGCAACACGTCAAAGCGCTGTATACGCGTAGGTAAAGGAACCGGGCCTTTAACCACTGCGCCTGTACGCTTGGCCGTTTCCACGATTTCTAGCGCTGACTGATCGATCAGCCGATAGTCAAACGCTTTCAGGCGGATACGGATTTTTTGGTGCTGAATTGCAGTTGCCATAATTTCTCTCTTTACTTAATGAGCTTGCTTTATTTGATGATTTTAGCAACGACGCCCGCACCTACGGTACGTCCGCCTTCGCGGATCGCAAATCGCAAGCCTTCTTCCATCGCAATCGGTGCAATCAACTTCACCGTCACCGATACGTTGTCTCCAGGCATCACCATCTCTGTGCCTTCTCCCAATGTTATCGCTCCCGTCACATCCGTTGTACGGAAGTAAAACTGCGGACGATACCCCTGGAAAAATGGCGTATGACGTCCGCCCTCATCTTTCGACAATACCAAAATCTCAGCAGTAAACTCCGTGTGCGGCTGGATCGAACCAGGCTTCGCCAACACTTGTCCACGCTCAACCTCTTCACGCTTCGTACCACGCAGCAATACGCCTACGTTGTCTCCCGCCTGACCTTGATCCAACAACTTGCGGAACATCTCAACACCCGTACATACCGTCTTTAGGGTGTCTTTCAAGCCCACAATCTCAATCTCTTCCCCTACCTTCACAATCCCGCGCTCAATACGACCCGTCACTACCGTGCCACGGCCAGAAATCGAGAACACATCTTCAACAGGCATCAAAAACGTGCCGTCAATCGCACGCTCAGGTGTAGGAATGTAGGTATCCAAGGCCTCAGCCAGCTTCCAAATAGCTGGCTCTCCAATATCAGACTGGTCGCCTTCCAATGCCTTCAACGCACTCCCAGTCACAATCGGAGTGTCATCGCCAGGAAACTCATACTTGCTCAGCAACTCACGAATTTCCATCTCAACAAGCTCTAACAACTCGGCATCGTCAACCATGTCCGCTTTGTTCATGAACACAACGATGTAGGGCACTCCAACCTGACGTGCCAACAAAATGTGCTCACGGGTTTGGGGCATGGGGCCATCCGCTGCCGATACCACCAATATCGCGCCATCCATCTGCGCCGCACCCGTAATCATGTTCTTCACATAGTCCGCGTGGCCAGGGCAATCAACGTGCGCATAGTGACGCGTGGTGGTCTCGTACTCAACGTGCGCCGTGTTAATCGTAATACCACGTGCCTTCTCTTCCGGCGCCGAATCAATATCAGCGTAGCTCTTCGCCTCACCACCAAACTTCTTCGACAGCACAATCGTCAGCGCCGCTGTCAATGTCGTCTTACCATGGTCCACGTGACCAATCGTCCCCACGTTCACGTGTGGCTTCGTCCGTTCGAATTTGCCTTTTGCCATGTCTCTCAATCCCTA
>CAIVHB010000065.1 GCA_903905585.1 uncultured Ferrovum sp.
CCTCCTGCTGCCGCTACTATAAGCGCCATACAGGCTTGCTCCTGACCATAGATATCTGCCAGATCAGGCAAGGTCAAATCATCGTTGTGTTCCTCTTTGCGTTCAGGCGCATCTGCAAAACTTAAGGTTTGCTTGCCCATAATATGAGCACACACAGCCGCCAAACTTGGAGCGGAGTGAATTGAAGCCTCAAGGTGCAGCCTGGCCTCTTGAGCAGAACTGCTGGGCAAAACCAGCACCCGACCTTCAGCATGCGCCGCCACCGCCATGGCAAGCCCTCCTCGAATGGGTCTGAGTTGCCCATCTAAAGCAAGCTCCCCCGCAAACTCCAGGTTTTTAACTGGAGGAGGAATTTGTTGTGAGGCGATTAAAATACCCAAAGCAATAGGCAGATCAAATCGACCCGATTCCTTAGGCAAATCAGCAGGGGCCAAGTTGACCGTAATGCGCCGCTGCGGGAATTCAAAACCATTGGCCAGCAACGCCACCCGCACCCGCTCGCGACTCTCACGTACTTCGGTATCGGGTAGCCCCACCATATTGAATTGAGGCAAGCCATTCCCCAAATGAATTTCTACACTCACTGGAATGACTCGGGCACCCAAAAGGGCGCGGCTAAATAAAATGGAGAGATGGGTTGCGGGCATCTCTCAAGAATGCCAGCTTCCATCTCAACACCTCGTTACGAGAAAGCCCAATTTTTTTATCTTAGAACCTTAGCTCTGAGACAATGTCGGATAGTGTTCATTAACAGTTTGAAAGGCCCCATTGAATATGCTCGCTCAATCTTTACGCGCCTCTTCTTCTCGGTCACCTGAATTAAGTTTGCCCCTGATCCTCTCAGAAGGCACCTCCTCACCGTATTGGGCCACTTATCTTCGGTTTGCCGTCCTGATTGCTCTTGTTTTTGCGGTTACAGCGTGCGGCAAAATCGGCGATAAGCACAAAGAAGCGAATTCAAGCACCCCCGAGGGGCCGGCCGTAATCAATGGTTTGGCTTTAAATCGTGAACCCCTTATTCCGCCAGGCGCACAACTCCCTGACTTCACCGTACTGGTAGATAAAGCGGCACCAGCTGTAGTCAATATCAGTATCACGCAAAAAATTACTACACATCGTCCGTCCGAAGAAGAGGAACAAGCCTTTGGAGAGTTCTTCCGTCGTTTTGGCCCTCCTAGAGGGGTTCCTCATGGTGATGAGGGCCCATCTGACGGAGAAGTTAAATCTCTAGGTTCTGGTTTCATCGTAACCCCGGACTGTTACATCATGACTAATGCCCACGTAGTGACCAATGCTGAAGAAGTAGTGGTGCGCCTTGCAGATAAACGCGAATTTAAAGCCAAAGTAATTGGCTCAGACCGACGTACCGATGTCGCTTTAATCAAAATCAAAGCAGAAAAACTCCCAACTGTATCTGTGGGTGATCCCAGCAAACTAAAAGTAGGGGAGTGGGTAATGGCTATTGGCTCACCTTTTGGTTTTGATAGCACCGTAACCAAAGGCATTGTGAGCGCGGTTGGGAGATCCTTACCCGATGAAAACTACACGCCTTTTATTCAAACCGATGCGGCCGTAAACCCCGGAAACTCAGGCGGTCCACTCTTTAATTTGCGCGGGGAGGTAGTGGGGATCAATTCGCAGATTTATAGTCAAACAGGGGGCTTTATGGGGATCTCGTTTGCTATTCCGATTGATCTCGCCACGAATGTATCCAATCAG
>CAIVHB010000066.1 GCA_903905585.1 uncultured Ferrovum sp.
ATCATTGGCGACTTGCATCGCACGTGGATCGGCAATACCAATGTCTTCCCAAGCCATGCGTACAATCCTGCGCGCTAAGTAACGGGGATCAGCCCCACCATCCAACATCCTACAGAGCCAGTACAAAGCGGCATCGGGATGAGACCCTCGCACCGATTTATGCAGTGCAGAGATTTGATCGTAGAACTGATCGCCCCCTTTATCAAAACGTCGCACATTCAGCGTTGGCGCATTCTGGATCCATTCAGCGGTGATCGCTGAAGTTTTAGAAGCGTGCGCAGCGGTTTGAGTCTGCTCTAACAGATTCAGCATTTTGCGGGCATCACCATCGGCATAGCCCACCAGGGTATCGATGGCGGCTGCGTCAAACGCTAAGTCTGTCAGAGCACTTTCACGCGCTCGCTGAATGAGCTCTTTGAGCTCCTCTTCATTCAACGACTTCAAGACATACACTTGAACCCGCGACAGCAATGCCGCGTTCACTTCAAACGAAGGATTCTCAGTCGTGGCGCCAATGAGCGTAACCAAACCCGATTCTGCATAAGGCAGTAAGCCGTCTTGCTGGGCTTTGTTAAAGCGATGAATTTCATCTACGAACAAAATGGTATGGCGGCCACGCTGTAAAAATTGCTCAGCCTGTTCCATGGCTGCGCGAATTTCTTTCACGCCTGCAAACACCGCAGACAAGGCAATCCACTCGCAAGAAAAAGCCTGTGCAGTCAAACGTGCCAGCGTGGTCTTTCCCACTCCCGGTGGTCCCCATAAAATCATGGAATGGGGCTTACCTGATTCAAAAGCTAAACGCAGTGGCTTACCTGGCCCCAACAAATGGCGCTGGCCAATGACTGCATCTAGGTGATCCGGTCGCAGCGCCTCAGCTAAAGGCTTACGGGGTGATTGTTGAAAAAGATCGGAGGCCACGCTTACTCGCGAATGATATCCGCGCCAGCGGGAGGTCGAAACTGAAAACGTTCTAAAGCATTGCGTATGGGGCTTTTATCAAAATGACTCAGCGTGATATGCGTCACCTGCCCAAAGCTATCTTTTAATTCCATGCGGACTAACTCGGCACCAGAAAAGCCCAACCGAATACGCTCAAAGCCAATATCTTTGCTGCGCGGAAACGCATCTACCCATTCCAATGATTCGCTGGTGCCACCCTCCACCAATTTAAAATCGGCATCGAGTTTTTGCACATCCCCCGCAAGAATAGCGGCAGGACTTGCACCCAAAGCTTTCTGTTGAGATTTCATGGTCGCCTGATTTAAATCGGCATCCCACAACCACACTTCATGCCCATCCGCTAAGATCAATTGCTTGTAGGGCTTTTGCACCTCCCAACGAAATTGACCAGGCCGCATAAACGATAAGCGACCACTCAGTGGCGTCATGGGTTTGCCTTCGCGAGAAGTGACTTGCTGAACAAAATCAGCCTGTCCAGTTCTTGTAGATTCCATGAAAGAACGCAGTCGAGTGATGCCATCTGCACAGACTGGAAAAGAAAATCCTAAGGTCATCAGCAAACCCATCATGGTATAGAACCGGCGAATAAGCCTTTGGCGAGGGTTCATGCGCGCGCTCAATACAGCGCTCATTCCTCGCGCCCTCCGCTAGGCACCAACACTTCACGATTGCCGTTATTCGCCATGGACGAAACCAAACCTGCCCGCTCCATTTGCTCGATCAAGCGTGCAGCACGGTTATAGCCGATTCGTAAATGTCTCTGCACCAAAGAAATTGAAGCGCGCCGGGTCTTTAGCACAATCGCCACGGCTTCATCGTACAGCGGGTCGGCCTCGCCCCCACCCTCTAACAATTCACCCTCTGCACCCGCCTCGCTGGGGTCCTCCAACAGACCTTCGATATAGTTGGGTTCCCCCATGGCTTTGAGGGCTGTTGCCACTTTATGCACCTCTTGATCGGCCACAAACGCACCATGCACGCGCAAGGGATAACCGGTCCCCGGAGGGAGATACAGCATGTCGCCTTGGCCCAACAGGGCCTCAGCACCCATCTGATCCAGAATCGTGCGGGAGTCAATACGACTTGAAACTTGGAAGGCAATACGCGTAGGGATATTGGCTTTAATCAAACCGGTGATCACATCCACTGAGGGCCGCTGCGTGGCCACAATCAAGTGAATACCGGCTGCACGCGCTTTTTGCGCAAGCCGGGCAATCAGTTCCTCTACTTTTTTGCCCACCACCATCATCAAATCAGCCAGCTCGTCGATCACCACAACGATGAGCGGCATGTGCTCAAGCGGTTCGGGTTCCTCAGGTGTCAGGCTAAATGGATTTCCTATGGCCTTCCCATCCCGTTCAGCTTCCACGATTTTTTGGTTGTAGCCTGCCAGGTTTCGCACCCCCATGGCTGACATGACTTTGTAGCGCCTATCCATCTCGCCTACACACCAATTCAGCGCACTCGCCGCTTGCTTCATATCTGTCACAACTGGGGCCAGTAAATGCGGAATCCCATCGTAGATAGAGAGTTCGAGCATTTTGGGATCGATCAAAATCAATCGTATTTCAGCTGCAGTGGCCTTGTAGAGCAAAGATAAAATCATGGCGTTGATCGCCACAGACTTGCCCGAACCTGTTGTTCCCGCCACCAACAGATGCGGCATACGCGCCAAATCTGCGACCACAGGGTTGCCTGAAATGTCTTTACCTAGAGCCATGGTGAGCGGTGAAGATAAATCTGCGTAGGCCTTACTGGATAAGATTTCTGACAAGCGCACCATTTGACGGCGCGGATTCGGAATTTCTAAGCCCATACAGGTTTTACCTGGAATGGTCTCGACTACCCGAATACTGACCACTGACAAGGAACGCGCGAGATCTTTGATCAGATTCATGATCTGACTGCCTTTCACGCCCGTTGCAGGCTCAATCTCATAGCGCGTAATCACCGGACCCGGATAGGCAGCCAGTACTTTTACTTCTACATTAAAATCTAGAAGTTTTCGTTCAATCAAACGAGAAGTGAACTCGAGTGTTTCAGCGCTCACGGTCTCGCGCATCACATCTGGGGGATCAAGCAAGGACAACTGAGGCAGAGAGGAATCAGGCATGTCTTCAAACAGAGGGACCTGTTTTTCACGAACCACGCGCTCAGATTGAGGGATTTCTAGGACTGCAGGGGCAATCACTACTGGCTCAGCTTTCTCTACCTGCAGTTTTTCTCGCACCTCACTGACCGCTGCCTCACGCGCCTGCGCTGCCTGTCGGCCCGCACGCCTATCCTTCCATGCTTGGAAGCCTTCCACCGCCCCAATTGCACCCAACTCCGTCCAACGACCCACTCGCTCCGCAATCGTTAACCAAGACATTCCAGAGAATAAATTAAAACCTACTGCCATTGCTGCAAGTGCCAAAAGCAAAGTCGGCACAAACCCTACCTGCCCTAAAAGCAATTGCCCCAAGACTTCACCTAAAATACCGCCGGCAGCACCAGGAAGCCATAACTGATTTTGGCCTAAACGAACAAACTCCAACACACACGAGCCTGAAAGGGTAAAAATTAATCCAAGGCCAATGAGCGCTCCCGTCCACTTAAAACGCGAGACCGACTCTTTGCGGCCAAAGGCTAAGCGCAAATCTAAAGCCATCGCCACCATTAACCACCAAGCAGAATAACCAAACAGTACAAAAAGTATGTCGGCAATTCTGGCTCCAATAGGACCACCCTGATTACGAATCACGTTATCGGCGGCGGCTTCAATCGACCATCCAGGGTCGCTCGTGTGATAAGTGGCTAAACACAGCAGAAGATAGGTTCCCCCCACGAGCCTTAGGACCCAGAACACATCTCTTACCAATCGGCCCAAACGAGGGTCTATGGATTGTTTAACCTCAGATGAGGAGGGGGCAGCAGACTGATCAGCGGGCCCAGATTTAGACTTTCGAGAGGAAGAAAATGGAAACATACTTTGGCGCATTTAATGCGCAGTAAGGACGGCTCGTGCGATTATAGCGGGTCTTCAACACTTCATATCCCTGCTTTCCATGACCACTCCCACCCCGCGCCATATTGGACTTCTTATTCTTGGCTCTGGCCCAGCTGGTTATACCGCGGCCGTTTATGCTGCCAGAGCCAATCTCAAACCTGTTTTGATTACCGGTCTAGCCCAAGGCGGACAGCTGATGACCACCACCGATGTAGAAAATTGGCCGGCTGATCCCGATGGGGTTCTGGGGCCCGATCTGATGTCGCGCTTTCAGGCGCATGCTGAGCGTTTTCAGACCGAAATGATTTTTGATCAGATTCAACGTGTAGATTTAAAACAACGCCCCTTTTTATTGGAAGGGGACAGTGCGCAATACACCTGTGATGCCTTAATCATCGCAACGGGTGCCTCAGCACAATATTTAGGTATTCCCTCAGAAGAAGCGTATGCAGGTCGGGGCGTTTCTGCCTGCGCCACGTGTGATGGTTTCTTCTATCGTGGCGAAGATGTAGCCGTAGTGGGTGGCGGCAATACCGCCGTAGAAGAAGCCCTCTACCTTTCCAACATTGCCAAAACCGTTACCGTTGTTCACAGACGCGATAAATTCCGCGCCGAAGCGATCTTGATCGATCGCCTCAAAGCCAAAGAAGCCGAAGGTAAAGTGAAATTTGCTTTCAATGCCACCTTAGATGAAGTCTTGGGCGATGACCGAGGCGTAACGGGTCTTCGCGTCAAATCTACCATTGATGGCAGCACCCAAGATCACAACGTAAAGGGTGTATTTATTGCGATTGGCCACAAACCCAATACCGATATTTTTGCAGGCCAACTCGATATGGAAAACGGCTACATCGTGACGCAAACAGGTCGCCAAGGTGGGTTCACCCACACCAGCGTTCCGGGTGTGTTTGCAGCAGGCGATGTGCAGGATCATATCTATCGACAAGCAGTGACCAGCGCGGGAACGGGATGTATGGCCGCCCTAGACGCGCAACGTTACCTCGAAGCTCTGCACGGCTAAACACTGAAGATACATAGTTCATAAGACCATGGGTGACGAAGATTTTTCCCTATTCCGAGAGGCTGTTGCAGACGCACAGCCTGTTCGGGACCCTGGCCGCGTGCAATCTGATCGCCCCAA
>CAIVHB010000067.1 GCA_903905585.1 uncultured Ferrovum sp.
ATGGTGCAACCGTAGGCCAACTCGATCCGGCCGAACTGTTCTATTTGCGTTCGCGGGGTATTGATGAAGCCGCGGCCCGCGCATTGGTTACTTTCGCTTTTGCAGCGCGGGTATTGTCTGGCCTAGAAAGCCATGAGGCGCTGCATTCTGGTTTACGTAAAGCCTTGTTTACCCATCTTCCGGGCGGTTCTGTTTTAGAGGATTTATCAGTATGAACCATCCCTCCTTTATAAGCGGAGCAAGCATGTTAGATATGCCAGCTATTCGTGCTGAATTTCCCATCCTTACTCGTCAAGTTCACGACCGCCCCCTGGTGTATCTCGATAATGCCGCGACGACCCAAAAGCCCAAAGTCGTGATACAGGCTGAGAAGCATTATTACGAATATCTCAATTCCAATATTCATCGAGGTGTGCATCAACTCAGTCAGCAAGCCACCGATGCTTACGAGGCCTCGCGGGAGTCTGTTCGCGCTCTGCTGAATGCACCCAGGACTGAAGATATTATTTTTACGCGCGGCACAACCGAGGCGATCAATCTGGTCTCGCAAAGTTGGGGTCGTGCCAATCTTAAGCCGGGTGATGAAATTTTGGTTACCCACATGGAGCACCACTCCAACATCGTTCCTTGGCAAATGATTTGCGAAGAGACGGGAGCAATTCTCCGGCCCATCCCCATTGATGAAATGGGAGTGTTGGATATGGAAGCCTATGCCTCCATGTTAAGCCCCAAGACCAAACTGGTTGGAGTTGTGCATGTTTCTAATGCGCTCGGTACGGTCAATCCAGTCAAGGAGATGATCGAACAGGCCCATGCGATGGGTGCTTTGGTCTTGGTAGACGGTGCTCAAGCAGTTTCACACCTCACAGTAGACGTGCGGGCTTTGGATTGTGATTTCTACGTATTCTCTGCCCACAAATTGTATGGCCCAACAGGCGTTGGTGCACTGTATGGCCGCCAATCCCTGCTAGAACTCATGCCCCCTTGGCAGGGTGGTGGCGACATGATTTCACTGGTACGTTTTTCCGGCAGCAAATGGAATCATCTCCCGTATAAATTTGAAGCGGGAACGCCCAATATCGCCGGCGGAGTGGCACTCAAAGCCGCTATCGATTATGTGAACAATATCGGCCTAGATACCATTGCCGCCCATGAAGCCCTCTTGCTTGATTACGCCACTCAGCGTGCCAAAGCGTTTCCCGGGTTGCGCATCATTGGTGAAGCGCCGGGTAAAGTAAGTATTTTGTCCTTTGTCTTGGAAGGAATTCATCCACACGATATCGGTACCATTCTTGATATGGAAGGTGTGGCTATTCGTACCGGACACCACTGCGCGATGCCCGTGATGGAGCGCTACAAGATTCCAGCCACAGCGCGCGCTTCTTTTGCGATTTACAACACCATCGAAGAAGTCGATGCGCTGTTCCTGGCGCTTGAGCGTGTTCAAAAAATGTTTAGGGGTTAATGCGGTGAGTGACTTAAGAGAACTCTATCAAGAGGTCATTTTTGACCATAATCGCAACCCGCGAAATCACACGAAGCCCATCAAGGTTGACCGCATGAGTGAGGGGTTCAACCCGCTGTGCGGAGATCGTCTGACACTTTATATTGGCTTTGATGAAAACGGCCGGATCAGCCATACCGGTTTCGAAGGTCAAGGCTGCGCTATTTCTACTGCCAGTGCTTCATTGATGACCGAAGCGCTGAAAGGTAAAACCGAAGTCGAGGCGGGAGCCTTGTTTGAGCAATTTCATGCCCTCGTGATGGGTACCTCGGATATTGATCCTGCCTTACTGGGCAAATTACAGGTGTTGGCTGGCGTGCAGGAATTTCCTGCGCGGGTGAAATGCG
>CAIVHB010000068.1 GCA_903905585.1 uncultured Ferrovum sp.
ACCCAAGCGCAATCCCAAGCTACCCCCTGCTAGAATAAAAGGGATCAATATGACTTTACATGATTTTTTGTTGCGTCATTGATTTACTGAAAGCCCTTCTAATTTTAGAAGGGCTTTTTTTCGTTCGATGCCTGATGAAAAACCCCCGAGCTTGCCGCCCGCTGTAATGACCCACTGAAAACCTGCACAGGTCATAATCTTAAAAGGAGCATGACATGAGTGTAGCGATGGAAGAAGACATTAAGCGTTGGACGGCGAAACGGAAATCAGCGTTAGTCACTGAAATCATTCAAGGAAAGACAACGATTTCTGAGGCGAGCAGATCTTTTGATATTCCCCCTTCTGAGATAGAGGATTGGTTAGAAGACGGTAAGAGGGGGCTAGAGAATGCCCTCAGAGCTAAGCCGATGGAGATCAAAGAGCAATATGAAAAACAGCTCCGAGAGCTTCAAGAGGCTTACGGAGAAGCGATGCTGGAGCTCCGTGCCAGAAAAAAGTTGGTCTCCCTGCTGGGAGAGGAAGAGAAGTGATTGAGACCGTCCAGCAGGGGCTTGAAGCCGAAGGCTTCAAGGTCTCCATAGCCAAGCTATGCAAATGGTTTGAGGTGCCGCGTAGATCGTATTACTACAAATCGGTCAAAGCAAAGCCTAAGGTACAGGAACGCTTTGTGGAGCCGATTAAGGAAATGATTGAAGAGAATCCTTCGTTTGGGTATCGCACAGTAGCGTATTTATTGGGGTTTAACAAAAACACCGTACAGCGCATCTTTCAAATCAAGCGCTGGCAGGTAAGGCAAAGGGCTATTGGCTTCAGACCACGCGTTCAGGCGCTACCTTCCGTTGCCCAGATACCCAATGAGCGCTGGTCAACAGATTTATGCCGTGTATGGGCGGGTAAAGATGGTTGGGCAGTTTTAGCGCTGGTAATCGATTGCTATACCCGAGAGCTCTTGGGTTGGCATCTATCGAGATCAGGTAAAGCCAGCACTGCAGAGGCGGCACTAGAGCAGGCTTTAATCAGTCGCTTCGGTACCCTTGGACGTGTTCAAGAACCGTTCCTCTTAAGAAGTGACAATGGATTGGTTTTTACAAGTAGAAGTTATACAGCCCTGGTCAGAAGTTATGGCCTGAAACAAGAATTCATTACGCCCCACACCCCAGAACAAAATGGGCTGGTGGAACGTGTGATCCGGACTTTGAAAGAGCAATGTGTTCACAGAACGCGTTTTGAAAGCCTGCAACATGCGAGCAGAGCGATTGGAGATTGGATTAACTTCTACAACACACGAAGACCTCACCAAGCACTGGAAATGGCAACACCTAAACAAACGTATTTAAACTATCAATTAGCAGCGTAACTTGAGCAGATTCTGATGGGTCATTACATAAATAGCCTGCTTTACCTCAGTATCATCTGGCCTAGGCGGAGACTTTCGTCTATCCACCCAATCAGAAGATCGATTCATCCTTGCCACAACATGACTGCGCGACACGCCAAGGGTTTGGCAGACCACTCTTACTGCTCTTCCCCTGGCAATACTGGCGAGCGCGCAATCCACTTTTTTGATTTGGAGAAGTCCACAGCCTCCTTGAGAATCTCGTTCTCCAAAGTCTTACGGCCTAAGGCCCCTTCCAATTGTTTAATGCGCTTAATCGCCTCATGAAGTTCTGAAGCAGGAACAACAGTTTCATTCGCACCAACAGCCACTAATGAGCCTTCCAAATAAGCTTTACGCCATTGAAACAACTGAGCAGCGGTTAAACCATGTCGCCTCGCCACCAAGGATACGGAGCTACCCGGCTCATTGGTTTGCTTCACGATTTCAAGCTTTTGTTCCGGTGTCCAGCGCCTACGTCGCTGAACACCGGCGATTACTTCAACCCTATCTGGTCTTACTGAAGACATAGTCATATCCATAGTCATACTCCTAGTTGCAAGTTTAAGATATGACGGTGGTACTGTCTTTCAGGGGGCTAATTCAGGCTTTGCGTGATTGTCTTCGCCAAACCATACCCCATATCCAAACACTAACCCTGCAAACCGAATGAAAATGAATAAATCAGGTCCGACCAGATAGGGTTGAAGTAATCGCCGGTGTTCAGCGACGTAGGCGCTGGACACCGGAACAAAAGCTTGAAATCGTGAAG
>CAIVHB010000069.1 GCA_903905585.1 uncultured Ferrovum sp.
GTTCAAATGTTTGGCCCCGCACAGCGCGGCGTTGCATTGGCAGTTGCTGACAGCGTTGAAGACGGCACCATTCCGTTAGCTGAAGCTAACGATATCTTCATCTGCGTAGGTGTGTTCATTCACTGGGAAGCAGCTGACGACGCTAAGATTCAAGACTACAACTACAAAGCTACCCGTGAGTCAATCCAGCGCGCTGTTGCTGGTCTGCCCACAGCAGCTGACGTTGTTGCGAAGAAAGGCACCACTGCCCATCCTTTCGCAGCACATTGATCTCCGAGTTTTCTTCGGGTTCAATAAAAAACCCCGCCTCGGCGGGGTTTTTTATTGGGCTGCGTATAAAAGCGCAGCGACTGCAACTGCCGGAGCGCATCGACTAGCATAGTCTGCAAGCATAGGATTGTGATGATCTGGATGGATCAGGTTTCCCAATGCGCCAAATTCAACTGTGATGAAATCTGTTGGAGCACTTCCATGATTCATCAAGCCGCTGACCAGGAAACGCCCCACACCTGCCATGACAAGTGGAATGGGCTGGCTATTTTTTGAAGTAGGTGCAGATATACCTGCTGATGAAGCAGAGGAAAAAGAAGGCGAAGGGTAAGCAGAGGCGTCATGGACAGAGACGGTGGGGGAGGTCAGCAGCCTTTGCTGAACGCGATGTAAAGCTGCTTGAAGGTGCGTTTGCTGCAGTGCCTGCCACACTTCTGCCAGCTCCATCCATGCGGCTTCATCATATTCATGGCCATCGAGTCCGATCATTCGCGCCATGCGCGCAATGCTCGCTTTGCGCGTTTTCTCCCCGCCATCGGCAGCATCATGTTGGTCGGCATATTCGGGCAATATTCCCAGAACGCGATATACATCTGCCGTGGTCGCAAAAAGTTCAGCCATTACCCCTCGCGTTTTACCACGCCAAGTAATCCGCTGTGCCAAGGCCATCAAAGGGGTTCGCGTGACACCCGAATACACCAGTTCCTCGCTGATGAGTCGATCGGCATCACCTATGGAAATAGGAGTGGGGACGCCACCTTCAAAACACAACACGTCAGTCGTGGTGCTACCAATATCAAGCAGGATCCCATATTCAAAATGTTGGGCTGCCCAAGCTGCTGAGGCCAGCCAGTTGGCGGAAGCAATGTCTGCTTCATACCCTTCAAGCCCATTCAAAGAAATGAATCCGTGCTTCGCACAGAACACCCGAACAGGAACCTCCCCCGCGAAGCCTGCAAAGGTGTGCATTAAGGCTTGTACGCCTGCGATACGGTCAGTAAAAAGATCCACCATCTCGCCGCTCATCGTAACGGCATGTTGAGCGATGGGCGTCCATTTTTTGAGTATTTGTGTGAGTAAGGGGGTGAGTTGATCTAAGCCGCGCCAGAGCGCACAGGGATATTGCTCTACAACGATCAGTTTTCCGTCTTGATCCAGCACCGCAATTTTTAAATGCGCCCCGCCAATATCCCACCCCAAAGTAAAAGGCGATGACACGTCTTGTGGAGGGGATGAGTTTTGCATAGTGAAGATTGCGACAGTAATAGTATGAAGAACGAAAAAAGAAGAATGCAGGTCATTAAAAAGAGGGGGATGGAGTGTATTCAGAAAGACCCAGGCTCTGAATCCATAGTGTAGCGGGGTTTGTGCCTAATGCGGCTCTCAGACCAGGATAGGCGCTCGTGACACGAGGATTGATTTCTACTACGGTGAGCTGTTGATCCTGAATGAGTAGGTCGATGCCGTATACCCCATCTAATCCGGGAATGGCTTCATGCACGGATTGAGCGAGCTGTTCAAAACGTGCAGTGTCTTGCTTGATCGATCCGGTCATTACTTTTTCCAAATGAACGTAACCCTCTGCAGAAATATTCAACACTTGCTGATTCATGCTCAGCAATTGAGCGCCATGAGCACTTCCTAGAATGGTGAGGCTTGCTGCTTGGCCTGCTAACCACGGTTGCGCGATCCAATGGCTCAAATACGGGGAAGGTAATTGTGTGATAGCTCGTTGTGCATGTTCTGAAGATTGAAAACGTTGAACGCCATCACACCCACATCCATCGCAGGGTTTGAGTACCCATGCACCATCATGGTCATACCATGGAACAGAAGTATCGAGTCGATAAGTGGGGACATGAGCAATAGAGTGATGTTGCAAGCGCTGTGCAGTCTGCGATTTATCACTTGCGATAGTCAGTGCTGCTAGGCTGGCGCCCAATCTTCTCATGCCTATTTTGTCTGCGCGCGCGCACCAATCCAAGAGAACTGAATCTGTTTCGGGGGCTACGATGATGACTTGGTCATGCGCCAATAAGGCCTGCTCCCATTCGCTGACTAGACCCGTTGAGGGAAGGATGTGAAGGGGGCCTGAAGGAGGCAGCACGAGATGTGGGTAGCGAAGTAATGAGACCGTGTACTCCGATAACTCGCTAAAATCGTGAGATAGGGCGAGTGCCATCGCATTAGCTTCCTCAAGAAGTGGGGATCCAATCGGATCACCCCATCCGCCAGCCGTTACATATTCAAGTATCAGGAGTTTCATGGTTGCACATCCTACCGCCGAAGGGCATGAATGGCCTATAGCTGTGATTCCCGTGATCGATCTTTTATCCGGGCAGGTGGTGCATGCGCGCGCGGGACAACGGGATTTATACGCACCTATTCACACTCCTTTAGTCCAAGGATCAGATCCAGAACAAGTGCTAGCGGCATTACTGAATCGAAGCAAGGCGAAAACCGCCTATATCGCGGATCTGGATGGCATCATGCATGGGCATTCGCAATGGCCCCTGATCCATCAACTGGCTGCATGCTTTTCAGACATCACTATTTGGTTGGATGCTGGGTTCACCCATTTTGAGCGTGCACAATCTGTAATCCAAATACAGGATCAAAAAGAAAGCATATCCAGCAAATCAGAATTGGATTTGCAGGGTTCAGATTTAAAAAAGAGTAAACGGTTTCCGACTTTGCTTCCGGTATTGGGGACGGAATCACTGTTGCAACTTGAGAACCTCTCTCGTCAAGCTCAACACTGTGTGTTGTCCTTAGATTTTGGTCCGGAAGGGTTTAGAGGCGATCCAGAATGGTTGAGCCACCCTGAGTATTGGCCCGATCGAGTGATTGTGATGAGCTTGGCAAAGGTTGGGGTAGGAGCAGGGCCTGATTTTGAGCACATTCAATCCGCCTTGCATGAGGCCAGTCGATTGGCGCGGCCGCCGCAGATTTTTGCAGCAGGAGGCATAACCCAACAGCATGCTGTGCAGCTCGCCCGATTAGGGGTGTCGGGTGCGCTCGTTGCCAGCGCACTCCACGCTCGGTCCTCATGACATGATCACTGGATGCGCTCGGTATTCATTGGGGTGCTTGTCCTGGTTTCTGGATGGCCCCACCCATCATTATTGAACCGGAACCTCAATCACGGTGCCATCTCTGCGAGAATCTGCCACACCATGCGGGCGGCCATCTGCGGACCACTCCAAAGCTTGCACTGAGCCCATTCCTCGCCCTTCGTATTTGAGCACATGACCCACCTTACTTAAGCCATCTAGCACATCAGAATGCCATCCCGATTCAAAACTGGGTTCATCGCGCGGAGAGGTTTGCGCAAAGCGCGGTGCTTCAACCGCACTCTTCAATGGCTGAGAAAAATCCACCGTGCGAACAATAGTCTGCAAGACGGTACTGATGATGCTGGCACTTCCTGGAGAACCTAAAGCCTCAAAGGGCTGATCATTTTTCAGCAATAAAGTAGGGGCCATACTAGAACGAGGACGGCGGCCAGGGGCTGCATCATTGGGGGCGAGCTCCATTCCCAATTGTGGCCCCTCAGGCTTGAGATTAAAGTCAGTTAACTCGTTATTCAGAAAGAAGCCCCACCCCGGAACCATCATGCCGGTACCCCAAATATAATCGACTGTGCTTGTCACAAGAACAATATTTCCTTCTTGATCCACCACACTAAAGTGCGTTGTATTGCGTCCCTTTTCTTGTTCAAAAGAATCGTAGCTCACCTCTTTTAATACTTGATCAGAGATCTTTGCTGCGCGTGCCTTTAAATAGTTTTTTGAGAGCAATTGATCGGTAGGTAATGGAGTCTGTTTATCATCCCCCAAATACCGCAATCGATCTGCCGAAGCTAAGCGCAACGCTTCGATGAGGGTATGCCAAGTTCTAGGACTCGCCTCTCCATACCCGGTTTTCTGATCGCCAATAGGAAACTGTTCTAGCATTCCTAGCGTTTCCAGCAAAGTGGTTCCGCCTGCTGATGGTGAAGGGGCAGTCAGTATGGTATACCCTCGGTATTGGCCTTCCAGCGGCTTACGCACTCGGACTTCATAGCGCAGTAAATCTTGTATTTGCATACGCCCTTCACCGCCCGGGCCTGCACGAGAAGTACGCTGAGCTTCGATAATTGCTTGTGCGATTTCACCGCGGTAGAACTGAGCAGGATTATCTGCGAGCAATCGTAAAGTGCGTGCCAAATCTTTTTGAACAAGCAACGCTCCTGCTTCGATAGGGCGACCATTTGGCATAAACACTGCCCGTGCTGCCTCATTCAATCGGGGTTGGTATTTTTTGTCTGCCAATATTTTGGCGACATATTTTCCGAGTGGAAATCCGTTTTCTGCTAGATCAATAGCAGGCTTTATATTCTCACCAAAACCTAAATTACCCCACCGCGTGTGCGCAACTTGAAAAGCCGCCACGGTACCGGGTACCCCTACAGAAAGCCCCGTCATGGAGGCTTCATCAAATGTGAAGGGTTCGAATTGATGAGGGCTAGCCGCCATCGGTGCCGCTTCGCGGCCATCGATAAACCAAGCACTATGATCTTTGGCGCGCCACACCAGAATAAAGGAACCCCCACCGATTCCAGATGACTGAGGCTCAGTCACCCCAAGGGCATATTGGATGGCCATCGCCGCATCTACGGCATCCCCGCCTCGACGCAGGATCTCTGCACCTGCTTCAGCAGCCTGTGGCTGCGAAACGCTGACGACCGCAGAAAACCGCCTAGGGCTTGTTTCAGCATCGGCGAAACATATGCCAGCAACAAAACAATAAGAAACTATAACGAATAAAAGCAAAGCCCGATCATGTTTGGAGCCACGTTTGAATGAAGTCGCAAACCAGGGCATGACCGAACTCCTTTTAGTGAATCTTATTTCTGCTCAAGTTTAGCTTTTAAGTTCTCAAGCCCCGACTTAAATACCCCGGTGACGGCCTTCACTGCGGCTTCATCATTTTGATCTGGAGGAGGATCATTATTGGTATAGGCACGGTAGAAAGCGCCGCGCCACGTTATTTTACTGCCGCTTCCTTCAGCGGTTACGGCCATCATCATGCTGAAATTGCTGGCAGGCACCGCTCCACCATCCAGGGCACGAATCTTGATGACCTTGTTCTCAGCATCGTAACCTTCAATTTCCTCTACCATCTTGCCGCCGCCTTTGATTGCAAGGGTGCGAACGGATCCCACTTCATTCCCTTTAGTCGCTTCACTTTTTTCAACCGCGGGATGCCAGTTAGCTATACCAGCAAAGTCACCCACTACTTTCCAGACTGCATCGGGCGAGGCATTAACGGTGATTTCTTCAGTGACTTTTTGGCGGGTTGGGCCATGGGCTTGTGCCAAAGGCGAAAGAAACGAAAACAGAGTAAGCGTAGTAATACCTACGATAGCTTGGGTAAGACGCATTGCGGGAGCTCCTGAGGTTATAAACAGTAAAACAAAAAATTCAGATGCTGAATCTTATTGTAATTTGCGTGTTCTGGGTCAATTTGAGGGAGGGATCCCCGACCAGATAAACTGACCAAAACCACGGCTATTTTTTCCAGCCGGTATTCTACGAATGATCTTGAGTGTTTGCAGATCGATCACATCGAGTTCCTCTTCCATCCAACTCACGACAAATAACAGACCGTGATCGATTTCTATTCCTTCGGGGAAAGCCCCTACCATGATCGTTTTGATCATCTTGCTTGAAGCGACATCGATCACACTCACACTGTCACTATGCTGGTTCGTCACAAATACACGCCCATCTTCAGAGAATACGGCGCAATAAGGTGAAATACCTACTGATACTTTTGCTTTTTCATGAAGCAAGACCGTATCAATCAGGCTCACATCATTCGTTTGCACATTCACTGCAACCAGCATCTCACCTGAAGCATTGATCGCTAGCCCAAATGGATGTTGTCCCACTGGTATCGAGGCGATACGTTCTAGTGATCGCGTATTCAACACCGCTACTTGATGATCATCGCGCTCAGCAAGATATAAGCGCTCGCCATCCGGCGCAATCACAATTCCAGCAGGGACATGGCCTACTGCCACACGCCTCAATACCTCAAGGTTTTTTGCATCGAATACGATCAGCTGATTGTTATACCAATCCGATACATAAACGCGTTGACCGGACGAATCCACAGCAATCCCCACTGGCCCACCCCCCACTTCCAGTGTGGCGATTACTTTTAGCGATTGGGCATCTATCTTTGTCACCGCACGTCCATCAGGGCTTGTCACAAAAACCATCCCAGATTTTTGATCTACGGCCACGCCTGCAGGAGACTCAGGAAGAGGAATGCGCGCGATTTCTTTTCCAGAAGCAATATCCATCACCGACAAGTCATGACTACCTTGATTCGTAATAAAAGCGCGAGGAGGGTGCATAGCGTGTTGACTGGCCGGTTGAACCTTTTTGATCTTCAGCGCGCTTTCGCTTGTCAGAACGCTTTCGCTTCTTACCGTACTTTCATTGGGAACAGCACTTTCTAAGGCTAGAGTGGGGACGATTCGAAAATCAGTCTGTTCTGCTTCTACCGCCAAGCACAATAAAATCCCCAGGAAGGCGCCTAAAGTGCGGGTATTTTGCGTCAATTAAGGTATCCCCAACCACTTATGGGTTTGCAAACTTAATCGCCACTTGGGATGTGACAGGCAATATTGCACAGCACTATTCGTATTGTTTTTCACATCCACGCCATCCATAGGCTGAAGCAGAAAATATTCAAACTTGAGATGTTCAAACTTTTCAGGCAAGGCATTCTTCTGTGGGTAGACCAATTTCAATTCATGCCCAGTCAGCTGAACAATGGGAACTTCGCCTTTGGGGCTCACACAGACCCAATCAATCCCATCGGGCGCTGCAATAGAGCCATTGGTTTCCAATGCAATTTCAAATTTTTCGTCATGCAAGGCAGTGATAAGCGGACGATCTAATTGCAACAAGGGCTCACCCCCTGTGCAGACCACATAGGGTATAACGCTTCCTTGGTCATGCGCACCCCTCTGCGCGTCTTGCCATATCTTGCGAACTGCGCGCGCCAAAGATTCTGGCGATTCAAAGCGCCCCCCACCTTCTCCATCTGTTCCCACAAAATCCGTATCGCAAAAATTGCATAAGGCATTCTCACGATCGCGTTCCAAACCAGACCACAAGTTGCATCCTGTAAAACGCAGAAACACGGACGCACGCCCTGCCCTACATCCCTCACCTTGCAGGGTGTAAAACATTTCTTTGACGTGATAGGTCACGGCGCTAAAACCTGAATACCGCCACCACCCCAGTCAAGCGATGCCCCCCCGCCGCATCCATCCAAGGCATCAACGCGGCTTAATTGAGGTAAAACCTGGTGTGCATGCTCGCGAATCCATTGTGCTAGGCCTGCGCTATTGGGAGTTTCTAATCCAACAACCTCATTTAAGGGCTGATGATCAAGGCTGCGAAATAGTGGTTCAAATTCTCGCTTCACCTCTGCAAAATCCATTGCCCAACCCAAAGTAGGATGCAGCGATCCTTCAAGATTTAAGCGAAGCGTCCAAGTATGACCTAAAGTCATTCCTTGTTCTTTGGTAGCACTATCAATGCTGAAATCTTTCCAGATACGATGCGTTTTGCCATCGTAATGCCCCCCGCAACTGGGGGTCTCAAATACCGTAATCCAACTCAGCGTGGGCAATACCTCTCTCAAGCGACCCCAAATCCAAACCGCCAGCCATTCACTGGTGGGATTTGAAAGTCCGGGAATCTCATTAAGATAACGCTGATGCAATGTCGCATGAAGAGGCGCCCACGCTTGATCGAGTATTTGATAATCGCTATTCCATTCTTGATTGATGCTACTAAGAGGAATATGAATCACGGCCTGAAAGCCATGGCCATGCAATCGACCACATTTATGACCAGAATAAACATTGGGCAAATGATGGGCAGACTCGAATCGATACGATCGCCAGACAAAGTAATTTCCCTCACCATCTTTGCGCACCCCCCGATCTGGCATACTCAATAAAGCCATTTCGCAGCGATACCCTTCCAGCGATTTTGCTAAGGCCTGGAGAAGACGGGCATCACTGGGATGCGCAACAAAGTCATTGAGTGACTGGTGATCCCACTCTGCCACTTGAGTTCGCCACAGATCAGTGAGATCGTTTAAAAGCTTTTTTGCAGAATCTTGAGTCTTTTCACCCTGATCCTTGTTCTGCGCATCAGGAAGACTCAACGCAAGTTGAAAGCCGTGCCCATGCAAACGTGCTTCTGGTTCACGAGCAGGGGCGCGTGCGAGCCGTCTAGCCGCTTGGAAAGAAGAAAAGTGAAGGTGTGAGAGCGAATCAGTCACAGTATGGCCATCAATGTGGCGTCCCCACCGGGATTCGAACCCGGGTTATCGCCGTGAAAGGGCGGTGTCCTAGGCCTCTAGACGATAGGGACAGCAGGCCAGATGAGCTATGAGAAGAAACTTTAAGTATCATTCAACAGCTTAGCCTCAGATTATAACCAGAGTACAGAAGTGTTGTCACCCCCCTCAGGCACAATAGTGATGAGGAGAAGCTCTTTTCTAAGCGTGAAGCGCACCCAATGTTTAACGAACCACTATATCCCGGATGCGGAGTAAGCGCTCATGGATGACTGAATCGGCAGTCCCTTCAGCAGGGCGGCAATGGATGAGGGCAAGGTATTCGCCTGAGTAAGCATGGCAACATCCACAGACTGTTTAATCTGATTGCTCGCAAGCGTTGCAGTTTCAGCAGCAAAATCTGTATCGCGAATACGACTACGTGAATTAGATGCGTCAGTATTGGATTGATATAACTGGTCCACAATGCCCTGAAACTGGTTTTGATATCCCCCCAAATTCTCTCGGGTCGCATCAACCTGTGTAATAGCTGAGTCAATCACATTAATTGAACTTGAGGCATTAGAGGCTGAGGTAAGATCAATGGAGTTTAACGCCGACAAGGATGGCGTAGAAGCATCCGTCAGATTTGCTATATCCGTAGATCCATATTGCGTAACAGAAAAAGGCTGTGCTGAGCTCAGTAGGATCTGACCCGATGTGGTGGTGGTGCCATCATCAGCAAAAAGCCCCGAAGCGGTATTCGCTGAATTACTGAGAGTCAGGATAATATCGCGCCCGTCACTCGCATTGAGTGTCAGCGTTCCATCCGAGGCATTGACTGAAGCTGTGACACCAGTGGTAGAGGATATCGCGTTAATTGCGGTCTGAACCTGAACTCCTTGCTCGTAGGATGTACTCCCCCCGATAATTGACCCTACGCTCGTTCCATTAATCGTAATGTCACCACTAGATAAAGCCGTACTTGCAGTCGGTGCTGAAGCCCCGGTCAAGGCGGTAGAAGCTGTGGCAGCGACCCCTGTGGTACTTGTCTGAGCATTAATTGCCACCGCCAGCGCATATGCACTGCCACTTGATAAGCCCGAGTTGCTGGTATCGGCCTCTGATGCACCAATCAAGGTAGTGTTATTAATCGTAAGTGAATCTGAGGAGGTAAAAGGGCTATCTGAGACGGTACCCGTCGTAATCTGATAACTACCTAGTGCACTCACCCTTCTGTCTGGAATATTTAGAGAAACAGTTTGGTGCGCCCCTGCACCTACTTGCAACTGGTGGGTGTTAAACGAACCATTTAATAAGGCGATGCCGTTAAAGCTAGCGCCTGAAATCGAGGCCTGAATGGTGTTTAATAAATTCTTGGCTTCTTGATCAAAGGTTGTGCGATCAGAAGAGCTGTAAGTCGAGCTTGAAGCCTGCACAGCGAGTGTGCGCAGATCTTGTAATTGAGATGAAACAGAGGCTAATACGCCGTCAGCAGTTTGAACCAAGGAAATACCATCGTTCACATTACGTCCGGATTGGTTAAGACCCGTAATTTGTGCGCTGAGGCGATTGGATATCGCCAACCCTGCAGCATCATCCGCACCGGAATTGATGCGTAATCCCGAGGATAATCGCTGAATTGAGGTTGCAAGAGCACCCTGCGTTTGGGAAAACGCATTCTGAGCAGCAAGCGATGAGAGGTTAGTTAAAACGCCCAAACCCATTCAGTAAGACCTCTAAAAACAACAGCCTAAACATTAGGTTGTGCTATCCCTAGAATAATACGCCTCAATCCCATCCCATGCCAACCAACCCAGCCCAATGAAAGCAATCAAGCGCTGAAGTGCAATGCCCGCCCCATAGCCGGTGTCATGGCTCAGCAAATCAAACACTGCGATTAAAACCAATAAACCCATCTGCAAACGCATCGGCCAACCCTCTCCAGCTCTGGGCCAGCGTTGCGCCAGGTAAATCGCCATGATCGCCGATAGCCAGCCTCCTGCCATCCCAATCAACACATCCAAAGGCCAGTGAACACCCGCCACAATGCGGGAAACGCCAACTAATCCAGCAAGCAAAAAGGAGAAAACGATGGGGCCCAATCCTCTTATCACTCCCACCATGATCAGCAATCCCAGCACGGTAAATGCCGTGGTGGTATGACCACTTGGAAACGAGCCTTGCAAAAACCTTGGCCCCATTACTGCCAAATCTAAAATTGCCGGAGGTCTAGAAACATGCGCCAACGGCTTGATGACATGCGTGAAAAGTGTAGCAATAAGGGCAGCTAATGTGCCTTCCCAAATCAAGCGTGGACGCTCTTTAAGAAAGGGAATCAAAAACAAAGGGCCAACGAATGCATCACCCAATAAGGTAATACCTGTCCAAAAAGGCTCATCTAATGCAGACAGGGCCTCACGAATAATCTGAAAAATAAGGGTATTGGTCTCTGTCAAAAAAACAATGATCGCCAAAAAAACACCTATCAAAGGAACAATAAAATGCTCCTTTCGAAAAGGATTGAGCATGACCACTTCAGACACTGGGATGTTTTGATTCATATTAAAATTTAAGGCTGAATAACTCTGACAACGCGCAGACCACCTTGCGCAAATAGAATTTGGTATTGGCTTCCAAGTTGGTCTATGTGATCCAATCGACCAAAGGCAAGATCGCCTGCTTTGACTAAGCGACGCTCTGTAGCATGACCAAGATAAACAGAAAAGCTAGGCATTCGATTATCGCTTACAACAGGTTCATGCAGCGTTTGTGCAAATCGCGCTGCCGCCCGAACAGGATCTTGCTGTATTTGAGTCACAGCAGGAACCAAAATCCACGACACACCGATCGCTGCAACCAAGCCAGGCAACATCACCCAGTATGGATACCTCTTTGAATGTTGTTGAACCAACACCAATCTTAGAGCAATCAAAATAACCGCCCCTAGCCAAATCAACACATCTCGAAAATATCCGCCCACAAAAATTTCATTTCCCCGCATCAACATCTCACGGATATAAGGGTTTGAATCCATTACCGCGAAATGATCCACCACAGCAGGCAGAGCAAGCGCAAAAACAGGAAGCAATAACCCCGGCATCACAAGCATGCATCTCCAGATCCACTTACCCGGCCTTAATAGTTCAGTCGCAGAGAGCAAAAAGAGTGGCGTGCAACCATACAAAAGATAATGTGGAAGTTTGGTTCCAGCCAGAGAGAACACCACTAAAACCACTAAGAACCAGATCATTAAATAACGATTTAAGGGCGAATGCCAATTTACCGGGATCGATTGAATAAGGCGAATCAAAACCGCAGAGTAAGGCAACAAAAGCAGGGGGAGAACAACGAGATAATAAGCCGGACTTCCTGAGTGACCTTGCAAAGAACCCCCAACCCGCCCAAGATTTTCTCTCCATAAGAAATACTGAAAAAACACTCCATTAGAATGAATTCCGTACCAGATGAACCAAGGTGCGGCGATAACAAGAATCATCAACCAGGACCATCCATCCAGAACACCTCGCCACCTTAGTCGATAGCTGGGAGAACAAATCAGAAACCCAGCCCATACCAGCAAGGGAATCACTAAGGCTATCGGACCCTTTGTCAAAAAACCCAAGGCAGCCCAAAGTGCTGCTCGCCTCAAAAATAGGCGATGACCTGACTCAATGTAGCTCCAAAGATCAAACAGTGTGGCCGTTAGCCAAAGAATGATCAGGCTATCCATTGTTGCGGCCCGACCCGCGATCGTCATACCCAGGGTAAATAATCCGATCCATACCGCTACTAAGGCTTCTTGCTCCCCAACCTTAGGACGCCACCAAAGAAGTATTGCGAAGACCCATGCGAGAGATGCCAAAACGGGTGGCAAACGAAATATCCATTCTTGGGGGCCAGCCAACTTCACCAAAGGCGCCTGAAGCCAAAATAAGAGCGCTGGTTTTTCATAGAAGGGCTGCCCATTCAAGGTGGGGGCAAGGAAGTCACCCGACGCTGCCATTTCAGCCGCAACCTCACTGTACTCGCCTTCATCTTCATCAATCAGAGGGACGCGTCCCAACGTAATAAAAACGCATAAGGAGAGGAATATCATCAACAGTCTGATCTGCCACCAAGGACGGAAACCAGCTGCATGAGAGGGTTGTGTTGAAATCATAGAATAGAATTATCGCCTGTTTAATGTATGAACGTCAGCACAGCATGCCCAGCCTCATGTATTCTCGCTTTCGGTTGCGCCGATCGCGCGACCTAACAGAAACCGCGCCCCTGTATCAGGAGGCAACCTGAAGAGAGGAATTCATGGCTAAAAGCAAGCGTAAAGCACTCATCCCCGCCACACTCATCCCTGGCGACGGAATCGGCCCAGAAATTATCAAAGCCACCGTAGCTGTTCTGGATGCACTGGAAGCGCCATTTGAATGGGATGTTCAAATTGCAGGTATGGCGGCTGTCACGGAACATCTCGACCCCCTCCCAGAAGCAACATTAGCCAGCATTCGTCGCACCGGCTTAGCCTTGAAGGGCCCACTCACCACGCCAGTTGGTGGAGGATTTCGCTCCATCAATGTGCGTTTGCGTGAGGAGTTCAAATTATTCGGTAACGTACGCCCAGGCAAAACAACCATTCCAGGCGGACGCTTTGACGACATCGATATTGTTTTGATTCGCGAAAACCTTGAAGGTCTGTATGTGGGTTTTGATCACTACATTCCAATTGATAATGATCCCCACGGTGCTGCGATATCTTCCGGTGTAAATACCCGCGCGGGTTGCCGTCGTATCGCGCGCTTTGCTTTTGATTATGCAGTCAAGAATGGCCGCAAGAAAATCACGATCATTCATAAAGCAAATATTCTAAAAGCTTTAACCGGTATTTTCTTAGAGACCGCTCTCGAAGTCGCTAAGGAATATGAAGGACGCGTTCAAGTCGATGATCGCATTGTGGATGCGTGTGCAATGCAACTGGTGATGAATCCTTGGCAGTTCGACGTTCTCCTCACCACTAACTTGTTTGGCGATATTCTTTCAGATGAAATCGCTGGACTGGTCGGTGGATTAGGTATGACGCCTGGCGCAAACATTGGTGAGCATGCCGCAATTTTTGAAGCAGTACATGGCTCTGCTCCTGATATCGCCGGCAAAGGAATCGCCAACCCTATCGCAGTCATGAACGCTGCTGCAATGATGTTGGATCACGTTGAACGTCAAGATTTAGCAAAACGACTTCGCGATGCCATTCACGCAACAGTCAATGAAGACGGTGTGCGAACGGGCGATCTGGGTGGCAAAGCCACTACCGCCCAGTTCACTGAAGCTATTATTCGAAGAATTGAAGCGAAAGAAAGTTCGGCTAAGCCTGCAACTAAAGTTAAGTCGACGAAGAAAAAAGGCTGACCGTAAGGTTTTGGGCAGGGATTCCATCAGCGAGACGCTTATTTAATTTTAAGAGCCTCGCTTTTTTGTCATCTTGAATGGGCAAGCTACCGCTACCCATTCAGGAGAAAGCACGATGGTTGCTCGCAAAAAAGCATCACCTGGCCCAACAAGCGATTCATCTTCAACTACAGGGTGGCGCCCAGATGGCTGCGAACGCGTTGCAATGGTACTCCAAGGTGGGGGGGCACTCGGTGCTTATCAAGCCGGCGTATACCAAGCGCTCCATGAAAACGGTATGGAGCCTGATTGGGTAAGCGGAGTATCGATTGGCGGCATCAACTCTGCGATTATTGCTGGCAACACAGCCAAAGATCGCTTACCTAAATTGCGTGAATTTTGGGAAACCATATCAGGTCGGAAATCCTGGGCTTTCACGCCTGACGGGGACGTATTCAGAAAAGTGCGCAATGCCAGTAGCTCATTAATGGCTATGCTGCATGGGCAACCTGGTTTTTTTAGTCCTCGGCATGTGAATCCTTGGTTATCCCATGCGGGAGGAGATGCCTCGACTAGTTTCTACGATACCGCTCCGCTTAAAGAAACACTGCTCAGGTTGGTCGATTTTGATCTATTGAATAATGGTCCAGTGCAATTTGCAGTAGGTGCTGTGAATGTCACAAGCGGAAATTTCGTCTACTTTGATAACCGCTTCACAGTGATCGAGCCCGAACACATTATGGCAAGTGGTGCGCTTCCCCCTGCACTTCCCATGGTAGAAATTAATAATTCTCCCTATTGGGATGGAGGCATTGTATCGAATACGCCTCTTGCCCACTTATTAGACCGTGAAGACAAACTCAATACCTTGGTGATTCAGGTAGACCTCTTTAGCGCTAAAGGAAAAGTACCCCATGACATGCCAGAGGTGCTTGCAAGGCATAAGGACATCATGTACTCCTCCCGCACGAGAGCAAATACCGACTCCTATCGCAAACTGAGGCATTGGAAAAACATCGCGCTTCAAGCGCTTAGCAAAGTTCCTGCAAACAAGCTGGACCCCCAAGAGAAAAAATTATTTGAAGATCTCTCTACGCTGCCCGACATCACACTGCTTCAACTCATCTACCAACAACAATCTCATGAAGGACACTCGAAAGACTATGACTTCTCTAGCATTTCGATGCGAGAACACTGGACTACGGGCTACGAAGATACTCGAAAGATTTTTCAAAAACCTGAACTGCTTAATATGCCTAAAAAAGGATCTGGAATTACAGTCCATGATGTGAGGCACGAGACTTCAGATCTTCATCACTCAGAGCATAAGCTCAAATAGAAACAGACTATTTTCTGCACAATACGTAAACTGCGGAAAGTAGTCTCGATCAATCAACCCTTCTTTGAAGTCTCTCTGTGAACGTTAATCTTCGTTTGTCGTTTGTTTATGGCCTGACTATCTTCCTCAGTGCCTTCCTTCTGTTTCAAGTTCAACCCTTAATAGGAAAACTCATCCTTCCGTGGTTTGGTGGCTCTGCCTCCGTCTGGACCACCTGTATGTTATTTTTCCAGGCCATTTTATTATTGGGCTATGTGTATTCGCATTGGATAGTTAAAGCCCTTAAGCCATACCAACAAAGCCTGCTTCACTTATTACTCCTTGCTCTGAGTCTCATTTTTCTGCCCGTCAGTCCAAGCGAAGTATGGAAGCCCACTGGCGCAGAAAACCCCACCTATCAAATATTGGGCTTGTTGTTGGTGTCAATTGGTTTACCTTATTTTGTGTTATCCACCACCGGCCCGTTGATACAGGCCTGGTTTGCACGCGAGAAAGTGGGCGGGGTGCCCTATCGTTTATTTGCACTGTCTAATTTTGGCTCCATGATTGCACTGCTTGCCTACCCAACCGTATTCGAGCCTACCCTTCCTGCAAGAACGCAGTCCTATGCTTGGTCGAGTTTGTTCTTAGTGTTTATTGCAAGCTGTGCCTATTTGGCTTGGCGCAATCGCCACAGCACGATACAGACGAAGAACGAGGAGGCAAGCGCTATGCCTCCTAAACATTCTGACTTAATCACTTGGGTGGTTCTTGCTGCTTGCCCATCTATATTGATGGTGGCAGACACTAGTTTCTTAACCGAGAACATTGCCCCGATTCCCTTGATTTGGGTAGCGCCACTCGCGCTATATTTACTTTCTTTTATTTTCTGCTTCGAAGGCAGTGGGTGGTACCAACGTAAAACCTTTTTACCGCTCTTGGTCTTGAGCCTCTTTGTTCTGGCCTACCTACCCACGCTAGGAATGAATGAATTCCCAACCTTTGTTTCAATGGGAATCAACTTACTCGCTTTTTTTGTCGTGTGCATGGTGTGCCATGGCGAGATAGCCCTTCAACAACCCAACTCGCGATATCTCACGATCTACTATTTGATGCTTGCGCTGGGTGGTTTTTTTGGCGGTTTATTTGTTGGCGTGATTGCTCCCTACAGCTTCAATGGTAACTACGAATTATCGATTGGCATCCTGCTTGCAGGCATTGCAGTTTCTATCTCGGTATTCACCAAAATTCCAATGCGCAATCGCTTCACTCAAATCATCTCTGCCCTTTGCATTTTTGCTTATCTTATCGCGTTAGGCACCATTCGAATTCATGACCACTTGGCTGAAATTAATGGTGCTGAACTCAGCGTTCGCAATTTCTATGGGACTCTTCGCGTTTCTCTCAATGAGAAAAATGGTTATAGAACCATGCGCCATGGCCAAATTATTCATGGTCGTCAATTTACTGCCCCTCATCAATTACTCGAACCGACTACTTACTACATTCACGATAGTGGAGTGGGACAGGCTCTACTCAATAAACAATCTCACGCTTCGTCTATTAAGGTTGGCATTGTAGGTCTTGGCGTAGGCACCTTAGCTGCCTATGGGCGCGCTCACGATACATTTAGGTTTTATGAGATCAATCCGCAAGTCATTGAGATTGCCAACACCAACTTTTCATTTTTATCCAAAACCTCAGCGCACACCGAAATGGTTTTAGGTGATGCCCGCCTTAAATTGGAGCACGAACCCAATCAGGACTATGACGTTTTAGTGGTGGATGCCTTCTCAGGTGACTCCGTTCCCATTCACCTGCTGACACACGAAGCTTTTGCAGAGTATTTTCGGCATCTCAAACCCAATGGCATTCTGGCGCTGCACATCACAAATAGGTTTCTCGATTTACGCCCTGTCGTAAAAACCGCAGCGGATGAATATGGAGCACAGATCCGGTTGGTGAAATATGCTGAGATCGAAGGTAAAGTCGGCTTCCGATCCCATTGGGCCTTACTAACGCGCGATAAAAATTTCTTTGACGAAGCGCATTTAGTGAAAGCGGAAACGCTTGAAACCCCTCTACACTTTAGACCTTGGACAGATGACTACAGCAGCCTCATATCGATCATGTACTAGCTATGATTGGGCCAAAGGCCCTAATAAGCTGTCATGATGAGGCTGTCATTTTTTTGCTTTGAGAATTTGAAACGCAGACGAAGAAAGGCCGGGTAAACATATAAATATGCGTTTCCCCGGCCTTTCAAATAGTGCTTAAATTGGTGGTGGAGATAAGCGGGATCGAACCGCTGACCTCTTGCATGCCATGCAAGCGCTCTCCCAGCTGAGCTATACCCCCACAAGGAACATCGATTATAGGCAGAAGTAAGATTCACTGACAAGAGAACGTCCTAGAAACGCCGAGAAACACACAGAAACAATTCATTGTTTAGCGTATCCATGACTCAGTTTCATCATTTAAGCACTCACTTTCAGAGGTGATCCGCATGTCATCACACTTAAAAGTTTCAACGACCCTTCTGCGCAATGTTCCACTATTCGCTGATTTGCCTGACAACGAATTGGCCCAACTTGCCAATGTCATTCAGCGCGCTGGCTTCAAGAAAGGCAACAGAATCGTTAATGAAGGTGATCCCGGCTCCGCCTTGTATATCGTGATCTCGGGAAGACTCAAGGTGATGATTAGCAACAAAACCGGCAAAGAGGTGGTGCTTGCCATTCTTGAACAGGGTGATTATTTCGGAGAGATGGCCTTGCTAGATAGCGGAACCCGCTCAGCATGTGTCATCACCGCAGAAGCAAGCGAATTACTTCTTCTCGGAAAAGAGGATTTTCATTCTTGCCTTTTTTCTAATCCCAAATTAGGCACGGCAATTATGAGTTGCTTAGTACAAAGACTGCGCGAAGCAAATAAAAAGATTGGTAATCTAGCCTTGCTAGATGTTTACGGTAGGGTGGCTAGCGCTCTCCATGATCTCGCCGAAATCAAGGACAACGAGCATATCGTTCCCAAAAATATTACGCGCCAGGATATTGCGGATATGGTCGGAGCCTCGCGTGAAATGGTTGGACGAGTTCTATTTGAATTACGAGCCAGAGGCTTAATTGAAACTTCAGGCCGCACCATCAAGCTAATAGAAATTGCCGATGGCCTGACCTAAAGTTTATGGATGCATTCTTCATTGAAGGGAATGCGCTAAACGCTTCATCACTTCTTCCCGCCCAATCAATTCCAATACACGATCAATTGCCGGAGTTTGAGGTTCACCACATACGGCAACCCGAAGCGGAATTCCAACCTGTCCCATCTTCACACCGTGTTTTGCAGCAGCCTCTTTGAGTAATAGTGCAAGACTCACAGCATTCCATTCACAAGACTCAAAAGTACCCAGAAGATCTTTCAAGATCCCCCTAGCTTCTTGCGTGAGATGCTGATCAATGTGCTCCTGATGCGCGTGAACATGCCTATAAAAATAGACCGCCGAGTCGGCTAACTCAGGAAGAAGATGGGTGCGAGATCGCAATAGCTCGATCACGTCTCTGAGAGCAGGCCCCCCTTTATCAGGGAAACAATCGCGCTGGTGGAGGATAGGCATTAAGAGCGCAGCCATACGACCTGAATCTGCTTCCTTGAGATAATGCTGATTCAGCCATCGCAACTTGTCGCCATCAAAGCGAGCGGGTGATCGGCTGATATGATCCAATGCAAACCACTCAATCATTTGTTCAGAAGTAAATATTTCTTCATTCCCGTGGGACCAACCCAAGCGAGAGAGATAATTAATCATCGCTTCAGGCAGAAATCCATCCTCACGATACTGGGTCACAGAAACCGCACCATGGCGCTTAGATAAGCGCTCTCCATCGTGACCGAGAATCATGGGAAGGTGACCAAATTCAGGAAGGTCAGCACCCAAAGCTTGGTAAAGATTAATTTGTCTTGGCGTGTTGTTCACGTGATCATCACCACGAATCACATGAGTAATATTCATATCCAGATCATCAATCACGACACCAAAGTTGTAGGTAGGAACTCCATCTGCTCGCATCAGTACCAAATCATCGAGCTCTTGGTTAGCGATGCGAATTTCACCCTTCACTAAGTCATTCCAAACCACTTCCCCATCTAATGGATTCTTGAAACGTAGAATGGGTTTGATTCCTGCAGGGGGTGTTTCCTTGCTATCGCGCCAACGTCCGTCATAACGAGGCTTCTCACCCTTAGTACGCTGCGCTTCTCGCATCTTTTCAAGCTCTTCCTTCGAGGCATAACACCAATAGGCATGGCCATCTCTGAGTAGTTGCTGCGCAATCTCTTCATAGCGCGTAAGACGCTGCATCTGATAGAAAGGCCCTTCATCCCAATCCAAGCCAAGCCACGTCATACCCTCTAAAATAGCTTGCACTGAAGCCTGGGTAGAGCGTTCAACATCGGTATCTTCCACGCGCAGAATAAATTTTCCGCCATGATGACGGGCATAAGCCCAATTAAAGAGAGCAGTGCGTGCACCACCAATATGAAGAAACCCGGTGGGGCTAGGGGCAAATCGAGTGCGAACCATTGAAGACCCTAAGCAAGATGTAAACTCTGTATTTTAGCTGACGCAACCCTATGCGCGTGATGGAGAATTCGCTTGACTTTAAAGATTGCAGATCAACCCTCATTGCCTCATCACCCCACAGAATTCGTTTTGTATTTTGTTCGCCGTCATTGGCGTTTATTTGTGCCTATGGCTTTGTGTGAGCTTTTGCATTCTTCTATGGGGATTCTTGCTCCATTTGCTTTATCAGAAATTATTCGAAGCATGCGAGAAGGTACTCCATTTGAGACTTTGCAAAACGCTCTCATTCTCTTTGCATCACTTGCCATCGCTGAGATCTTGTTTGGGCGAGGTGCAGGTGCACTTCAATTACGATTAGCGCCTATTCAACGCCATGCAGCGGTTCGTGCTTTATATGCATGGCTTCAGTTGCATTCTCAACGTTATCTGTTCAATAACTTTGCTGGGGCGCTGGCTCACCGAGTTGCTGAGACTTCTCTGGCCCTTAATCTCATATTGTGGTCTTTAATATTTGATCTCATGCCCGTGATGATGACCTTGATTATTTCCACTTTATTTCTTCTTCGGCTACATTTAGGCTTGGGTATAGCAGTAGGTTGTTGGGCTTTTGTTTTTTTGCTGATTTCATGGTGGATGGCGCTTAAAAGTCAGCCTTACGCTCTGAATGCAGCTGCATCGCGCGCGAGTACCACGGGTGTTTTGGTAGATTCTGTTAGCCATCTATCCAGCGCGCATTTATTTGCCCGTCTCAAACATGAGCGCGAGGTTTTGAACGAAGCTTTGAATATTGAGTTCAAAGCGATGCGCGCAGCCAATGACTTCACCGAACTGATTCGCTGGACTCAGGCTATTGCCTTTGGAATATTAAAACTTGGAATACTTGTTTACTCGATTATTCTCTGGCGCGAGGGGGTCATAGGTCTAGCAGATTTTGTTTTGGTGATCAGTTTAGGCCTTTTAATTTTGAGTCAATCTGGCAATCTTGGCCGCCGCTTTTTAGATTTATACGAACACTTCGGAAATCTTAATAACGGTGTTCGAACTCTACTTGCTCCTCACGAAGTTGTGGATGCTCCTGACTGTTCTGAGTTAGAGGTTTTGGCTGGCCGGATTGAATTTAAGTCTGTGAATTTTGCATATCAAGAAGATAGATCTGTTTTTAAAGATCTCAATCTCGTTATTCCAGCAGGGCAGCGCGTTGGCTTGGTCGGATTCTCAGGCTCGGGAAAAAGTACGCTCGTCAGCCTGTTATTGAGAATGTACGATATTCAATCTGGTGAGATATTCATTGATGGTCAGAATATTGCCCTTGTGACCCAGGATAGTTTGCATGAGCAGGTAGGCCTCATTCCTCAAGATCCCAGCTTATTTCATCGCAGTCTGATGGATAACATCCGTTATGGTCGATTAGAAGCTACCGATGAAGAAGTAAAGCATGCTGCGGCTCTCGCCCATGCAGATGAATTTATTTCACAGATCAAAGAAGGCTATACCGCTTTGGTAGGTGAACGAGGGGTAAAACTCTCTGGTGGCCAACGCCAACGTATTGCCATCGCCCGAGCTCTTCTCAAAGATGCACCCATTTTACTTTTAGATGAAGCCACATCGAGTCTTGACTCCATCACGGAGCGCACGATTCAAGAAACCTTGAGTGAGCGAATGATTGGCAAAACCGTGATTGTCATCGCACACCGTTTATCCACCGTAGCCCATCTGGATCGGCTTCTCGTATTTTCCGATGGTCGCATTGTGGAA
>CAIVHB010000070.1 GCA_903905585.1 uncultured Ferrovum sp.
ACGTTATCAGTATATGCCCGAAATTATGGTGCGTATGCGTACGGGTGGTGTTAGCACAAGTGGATGGAGAAGTACGAGGCGTCCTAATCGTGAGGTTATGCAGGCGTGTCGTGAAAATGGAATCACCACCAATTGGCTGATGATTCTATCGAAATACCCTCTTAAACTGCTCGATTGCGTGTTCAAATAACCTACAGACAGCCAGTCAGGCTACATCTTTTGGAATAATGGTATGACGACATCATCCAAAATATATCAGATTCTGCTTCCTGATGAGCGACGTCGTGCGGCATCTGTTTTTTTTTACATGTTGGGTGGCATGCTACTAGAAATGCTCAGTATTGGGCTTATTATTCCGATAATGACTATAATGCGTGGCGACGCGAATATAAAGAACTCTCGATTGGATGCGTTGTTCGGGCATCTTGATCAAAAAGATGTCGTTATGCTGAGCATGTGCGTGCTCATTAGTATATATTTGGTAAAAAATTTATTTCTTGCTTTTCTTGCATTTAAGCAGTCGCAATTCGCCTATGGAATACAGGAAGAGCTCTCGCAACGTCTTTTTTTGTCCTATATGCGGCAGCCCTATCCATTTCATCTGGAAAGAAATTCTGCACAGCTGATACGTAATATTACCTCTGAAGTGAGTTTTTTTAGTAGCCACGCATTAATTCCGGGTATGCTGCTCGTTGCTGAAAGTTTAGTGATCTTTGGGGTAGGTGGACTGTTGTTATATATGGAGCCCGTAGGGGCAATTCTGGTGCTCGTATTTATTGGGGGGTCTGCATGGTCATTTCAGCGCATAACGCGCCGATATATTAGTCATTGGGGTGAAATACGCCAGCAGCACGAAGGGCTTTGTTTGCAGCATTTGCAGCAAGGCTTAGGCGGAGTTAAAGATGTCAAACTACTTGGGCGAGAAAGTTACTTTCTCTCTCAGTATGCGACGCATAATCGATTGGGTACTTTAGCTGCACAAAACCAGTCTACGCTTCAGCAGTTGCCCCGTATAACGCTTGAATTTCTAGCTGTGATGGGACTCGCGGTTCTGGTGATGAGTATGGTTATGCTGGGACGCGATATCGCGATGTTCCTACCGTCGCTGGGATTCTTTGCGATGGCAGCGCTACGTTTGATGCCTTCGGTCAACAGAATACTCACCTCGGTTCAGACATTGCGCTTTATGTCGCCAACTATTAGCATGTTGCACAGTGAATTAGAGCACCCGAACATCTTATCGTTATCTGGGAAAGCTGCGCCAGTTTCCTTCTTTAGTAACGCAATTGCGTTGGTCGGCGTTTCTTTCTCTTATCAAACTAATACTACGCACATACTGGAAGATATAACGCTGACGATTAATAGGGGCGAGACTGTTGGTTTTGTAGGTTCAAGTGGCGCTGGCAAAAGCACGTTGGTGGATATCATGCTTGGTCTTTTGTCGCCTTCACGCGGGCAGATATTAGTGGATGAAATTGATATTCACGATGCTTTACGTACCTGGCAAAATCAGATCGGCTATGTACCGCAGTCGATTTATCTGACCGATGATACTTTGCGATGCAATATCGCGTTTGGATTACCCGAGGCGCTGATTGATGAAGCCGCTGTTGCTCGCGCTATTCGAGCTGCACAATTGGAAGAATTTATTGGCAGCCTCCCAGAGGGGTTGGACACCATGGTTGGTGAGCGTGGTATACGGCTGTCAGGTGGTCAGCGGCAACGTATTGGCATTGCGCGGGCGCTTTATCATGACCCAGCTATTTTGGTATTAGATGAGGCTACTAGTGCGCTGGATCAAGAAACGGAAAAGGAAGTTATGGCTGCAATCAATGTTCTGCATGGCCAAAAAACGATTGTAATTATTGCCCATCGATTGTCTACCGTAGAAAAATGCGATAGGCTTTACCGCATTGAGCGCGGAAAAGTTGTTGCTCAAGGGTCCGTTGGTACTATTATTCAAGATATCAAAACATCACCTTTAGTTTAATGCATCTGACTTTCAGGAATAAAAATGCTGGCAAACTCTTCCATATTAGTTACGGGCGGCACTGGTTCCTTTGGCCATAGATTTGTACCGATGACGCTGGAAAAATACAATCCCCGGCGTCTGGTTATTTTTTCTCGCGATGAAATGAAGCAATGGGAAATGGCAAA
>CAIVHB010000071.1 GCA_903905585.1 uncultured Ferrovum sp.
AAGCGCACCAGACCCCAAGTGGGATCATGATCGCTAGCGTCCAAAGGGCAAGCTTGAGAGATAAATAAATTGAGTCCAAATCCATTAGAACTCGATTGTATTGCGGTATTTGGGGAAATCTAGGGTCAAATTAGGCTAATATTAGGCAATAAAATCAATAATTTGGCTTAATGCCGGTTAATTAGGAAATTCACAGAAATGGTCATGAACGAGCAACGCAGAGCTTTATTAAAGTATTCAGCAGTATTTGGTTTGATGTCCTCGGCTGGTTTAATTTCTACTGCGCAAGCAGAGGAGTGGAATAAGGCGGCTTTTGAAGGTAAAAGCTTGGATGAAGTGTTTAAGGCTTTAGGAGCATCCAGTCCCGATAAGTCCTCAACAGTCGTTTTAAATGCGCCTGATATTGCGGAGAACGGGGCCGTTGTCCCAGTTAGCATCACGAGTAGCTTAAAGGCAGATCAAATAGCGATTTTGGTGGAGAAGAATCCAGCGGTATTAGCCGCTCAATTTTTCATCCCGAATGGCACCGAAGCATTTGTGACTACCAGAATCAAAATGGGCCAAAGCTCTAATGTCTACGCCTTAGTGAAGACAGATGGCAAGTGGGTCATGGCTGTAAAAGAAATCAAAGTAACTTTAGGTGGCTGCGGCGGCTAATTACGCGCAGTGGAGCTACGCACACAAGCAATCATATTTAAGAGGAATACAGAATGTCTGATCCAATGCGCATAAGGGCCACAGAAAAAGATGGCATTGTGGATGTAAAAATTTTGATGAAGCACGATATGGAATCAGGGCAGCGGAAAGACGCATCTGGAAAACTGATCCCTGCTTGGTTTATCAATATGCTCAATGTCAAAGCCCAAGGTAAGGATGTATTCAATGCAGAGTTTGGCCCTGGTGTCTCTAAGGACCCTTTCCTGAACTTCAAATATAAGGGATCCAAGGGGGATAAGTTGGTCGTCAATTGGATTGATACCAAGGGCGATAAACGAACCGATGAAGCCACGGTTTCTTAATCCCCATTCTCATGTCTAATCTGCTTGCGAAAAAAATGAAATGGATTTCAGTGCTTGCTCTGATGTGCTGGAGTCTTCAGGCATTTTCACAATCGACTGCTGACGACATTGCTAAGTATCGCGAGATGATTGCAGACGGCAATCCATCAGAGCTCTACGAGATGGCTGGCGAAGAGTTATGGAAGAAACCTGCTGGCCCTAAGAATGCTTCCCTTGAGAAATGCAATTTAGGCTTAGGCCCAGGCGTAGTTGATGGCGCTGCAGCCCAACTTCCCAGATACTTTAAAGATACCAACCGGGTACAAGATCTGGAGTCACGTTTAATGACCTGTATGGAAACGCTTCAGGGCATTTCTTTGCAAAGCATTATTGATGCGAAGTTTGGTGAAGGACCCAAAAAAGAGATGGATGCGATCGTAGCCTATGTAGTGACGCATTCGAAGGGTAAAAAAGTACAGGTAAGTATCTCGCATCCTCAAGAAAAGGCGATGTATGAGATGGGTAAGCAGGCTTTCTATTTTGAGGCCGGCCCATTTGATTTCTCGTGCGCTTCATGCCATGGTAGCGATGGCAAGCGGATCCGTTTACAAGATCTACCCAACCTCACTACTCGTGAGGGAGCGATAGCGGGCTGGGGTTCTTGGCCTGCCTACCGAGTTTCTAGTGGCCAATTTTGGACTATGCAACAGCGTTTGAATGATTGCTTTAGACAGCAACGCTTTCCTTTCCCAATTTATGGTTCAGATGTGACCATCGCTTTATCGATGTATATGGCCAAGAATGCCAACGGCGGTATTATTCAAACGCCTGGCCTGAAGAGATAACACCATGAAATTTTTTCTATCCATTCTGCTTGCCTTGCTTTGGTCTTCCACCACTGTCTACGCTCAACAAAAGCAGGATTCTCAATTCAATCGCATGATGAAAGACAGCTTTCGGTCCCAAGGGATAGCGGGGCTTGACCGTATCGTTCAAGATGCTACTCAACGATTTTGTTCCGATCCTAAATTTGCGTCTAGTCCTGCCGGGTTGAAAAAATCAGAGGAGCTTCAAAAGCTCAATATGGCAACGATTGCGCCACCATCTGATGGTCAGTATCTAGGAGACTGGAAAAACGGAGAGGCTATCGCCCAAAGTGGTCGTGGTGATACGTGGTCAGATAGTGCCTCAACTCCAAATGGAGGTGGTTGTTATAACTGTCATCAGATCAATCAAAAAGAAATTGCCTATGGCAATATTGGCCCAAGCCTGTGGAATTACGGCAAGAACCGTGGGTATTCACAAGAGGTAGTGAGTTATACCTGGAATCGGATTAGTAACTCTAAAGCTTACAACGCCTGTAGCAATATGCCACGCTTTGCCCATTTCAAAATTCTGGATCAAAAGCAAATTCAGGATCTGATGGCTTTGTTATTAGATCCCGCATCACCCGTTAATCAGTAATTAACGATGTCGATCAATCGAAGGGAGTTTTTACAAACTCTAGCCATTGCCTCTGCTGGTGGTTTAGGCCTTCATTCCTCTTTTTCAGCTGCGCAGAAGTCTGCAGATCAATTTTATGAAATACCAAAGTTTGGTAACGTTCATTTGCTGCACTTTACAGATTGCCATGCGCAGTTGCTGCCAATGCATTACCGTGAACCTAATGTCAATATAGGGATTGGTTCGCAGATGAACCGTATGCCGCATTTAGTTGGCGACTATTTTCTGAAGGCAAATCACCTATCTGCTGCCACTCGTGATGCCCATGCCTTTACCTACCTCAATTTCACCGATGCTGCGAATAGCTATGGGCGGATGGGGGGCTTTGCGCATCTAGCAACCCTAGTTAAGCAATTGAAAGCATCTAGACCAGGTGCACTGTTACTCGATGGTGGCGATACTTGGCAGGGCTCTGCAACAGCGCTTTGGTCAAATGGTCAAGATATGGCTAATGCAGCCCTAGCTTTAGGCGTCGACATCATGACTGCGCATTGGGAGATGACACTCGGTGAAGTGCGCGTTATGGAAATTATTAACACCGATTTCAAAGGCAAGATCGAGTTTTTAGCTCAAAACATCAAGACTACCGACTTTGAAGATCCCGTTTTTCCATCATATTCATTAAGAAATATGAATGGAGTGCAGGTCGCTATTATTGGGCAAGCTTTTCCCTATACGCCAATTGCCAATCCGGCTTATTTCACTCCAAATTGGACTTTTGGTATTCAAGAAGAGCATCTGCAAAAGACAATCGACGAAGTTGTCAAAAAGGGTGCCAAAGTCGTTGTTTTACTCTCGCATAACGGTATGGATGTAGATTTAAAGCTGGCATCGCGTGTGCGTGGGTTGCATGCTATTTTGGGCGGCCATACCCATGATGGTGTGCCAATTCCGGTGAAGGTAAAAAATCCTGGCGGTATTACCTTAGTGACTAATGCAGGTTCAAACGGTAAATTCTTGGGCGTTCTTGATTTTGATGTTAAAGGCGGCAAGCCCGTTGATTTTCGATATCAGCTCTTACCCATTTTTTCGAATTTGATTCCAGAGGATTTATCTATGGCAAATCTTATTCAAAAAATGCGTAGTCCTTATGAGTCTCGCCTGCAAGAACCGTTAGCAACTACAGATGCACTCTTATACCGACGCGGAAACTTTAATGGTAGCTTTGATCAATTGATTTTGGACGGTTTGCTTGCTCAAAAGGATGCTGAGATCGCATTTTCACCAGGATTTCGTTGGGGAACAGCTTTGCTACCGGGTCAATCAATCACGATGGAGCAACTACTCGATCAAACTGCGATTACTTATCCCTACACCACAGTCAATATGATGTCAGGATCAACGATCAAAACCGTTCTTGAAGATGTTGCAGACAACCTATTCAACCCAGATCCGTATTATCAACAGGGTGGTGATATGGTTAGAGTCGGGGGGCTTCAGTACAGCATTGATCCTGCTGCTTCAATGGGCAATCGAATATCCGAAATGCATCTAAACGGCCAAATAATTGATGCAGACAAAAATTACAAAGTTGCAGGTTGGGCTCCAGTCAGCGGGGAATCTAAAGAAAAGGGTGGTGAGCCTATTTGGGATCTGGTGGCACGGCATCTTAAAGAGATCAAAACGGTTAAGGCACGTCGTTTAAATACCCCAACTATCCGAGGTATGAAAGCGAACCAAGGAATCGAAGATATTTAGGGTTTTTTCTGTTGTAGCCCTTAAAATAATAGGATTCCTTACAAACTAACTCCCTTGATAACTCGATAATCTTAGGCTATGAATACTGTAGACATCGTGTCGCAAAGCCATACCGTTTTATGGTTTGCATTTGCTATCACCTTTGCGCTTGGAGCTGTGATGCAAAAAACGTCTTTTTGCACCATGGGAGCCATCGCTGATGTCA
>CAIVHB010000072.1 GCA_903905585.1 uncultured Ferrovum sp.
ATATAGAAAGTATTGGGGCTAACACTCTTGGAATATATCTTCTGCATGAGGTTATTAACCGAGCAATAGTAATGGACTTTGCCCCTTATCAGTCCCTCATAAAGCAAAGCTGGTTAATTGGTAATTTAATATATGCGATATTCCTCGTATTAATAAGCTATGGGATTACTTGCTTATTTAAACGTATACCTTTTGTTCGAGCGACAGTAAGTATCTAGCGGTTGCATGTCGCTAATAACAACTGATGAATAGGCTCCCGTGTTGCATTTGCAGAGTGTAATCGCAAATGCCTTATTCCAGCACACGGTCACCGTCTGGGCATGAAAATACCAAGAGACTCATCGGAGGTCTCTTTCATCTGCAAAGCCGAGATTGAATATCCAAAAACTGCCCTAATGCAGACGTCGGCCAACGGCGGGAATGGGTCGAGAGCACGCGTTCCCCGTGTTGAAAAGCAGTCGTTCGGCGTGAATTCCTGATCAGTGACTGCTTAAAATCACATAGCGGACCAAGCTGGCTCAGAACCCACCGGCTGCAACGGCCGAACTCCAGACCCAGTCTGTCCATAACTAGCCTCTAACTAAATCTCAGGTTCTGATGAGCCATTTCATTCGATCACTTTTATCTGATAGTTGAAGATAAACCACTTGCTATCCCTCTGAGGTAGAGCGTTACTGGTCCCACTGCTGCAACCCGTGCTGCAGATCAACGGAGACACGCCATGCCAACAATTGCTGTTCAGAAAATCCCCCGCAAACCCAAAACAACATCCCGCCGCAGTTCCACTCGTCATAGAAAGTCCAATGCGTCTGCCCTGCCTCAGGCGTTGGCTGCTGCTACGCCTGTCAACAAGCAATCCCAGCTGATCAATCTGTTACATCGCCCTGAGGGTGCCACACTATCTGAATTAATCAGTGTCACCGGCTGGCAAGCCCATTCCATCCGCGGAATCATCAGTGGGGTGTTGCGTAAGAAACTGGGGCTGGTCGTTATACGTTTCAAATCGGAATCAGGCGAGTCCGGATATCGTATAGCAAGCCCGGTTGTGTCTGGTGACGTTCAGAGTGGAAGTACTGAAAATGCCTCCGTCACTCTCTGAACTTACGTTAGCTGATGTGATGAATCTGGATCGCACCGGGTTAATCGTGCACTGGGAAAACATCTACGGTTCACCTCCTTCCAGACAAACCCATATTGAGTTACTACGCCAGGCGGTCGGGTGGCAGTTGCAGGCACAGATGCACGGAGGCCTGGATTCAGCCTGCCGCAAGCAGTTGCAGCGAGGAAGTGTGGCATTGGCCCTGGCGCGTGGCACCAGTCTGATACGACAGTGGCAGGGTGTCAGTTATCAGGTGACGGTAAGGGATCATGGCTTTGAGTATGAAGGTCAGGAATACCGCAGCCTGTCCGCTATCGCACGCAAGATTACGGGGACCGCCTGGAATGGTCTGGTGTTCTTCGGAGTGAAGAAATGAGAAAAGCAGCTGTTAATTCTGCTAGTTCCAGAGTTTCCGTTAATTTAGTCCCCTGTGCGATCTATACCCGGAAGTCTTCCGAAGAAGGACTGGAGCAGAACTTCAATTCACTGGATGCACAACGGGAGGCCTGTGAAGCGTATGTCCTGAGCCAGAAAGCCGAAGGCTGGCTGGCATTGCCTCAAACCTATGACGACGGTGGATTCTCGGGTGGGAATATGGACCGGCCCGGGCTGAAACAGTTGATGCGCGACATCATGGCAAAGAAAGTAAAGATTGTAGTGGTCTATAAGGTAGACCGGCTGACACGATCACTGGCGGACTTTGCCAAACTGGTAGAAGTGTTCGATGCGCATGGAGTGTCATTTGTCTCGGTCACGCAGCAGTTCAACACGACATCTTCGATGGGACGACTGACGTTGAATGTGTTGTTGTCGTTTGCCCAGTTTGAACGGGAAGTCACGGGAGAACGTATCCGGGACAAGATTGCCGCCTCAAAAGCCAGAGGGATGTGGATGGGTGGGATGCCGCCAGTCGGATATGAGGTAAAAGATAAAGCGTTAGTCATCGATGAAAACTCTGCATCCCTGATCCGGGATATTTACCGGCGCTATCTGGAACTGGGGAGTGTGAGATTGTTGAAGGTAGATCTGGATCGGCGCGGTCTGGTCACGCCTCCCAGAGTATCAAAACGTCAGGGGCAGTCTGGTGGACGATCGTTCAGCCGGGGGCACCTGTACCGGATACTGAGTAATCCGATCTATGCCGGCAAAGTGGCACATCGGGATAAAACATATGCTGGCCAGCATCCGGCCATTATTGATGATGAATTGTGGGGCAAGGTGCAGGCACTGATAGCAAGCAACCTAAAAGGTCAGAAGTCGAAAGTGTCTGCCGCGGAGCCGGGATTACTGGCAGGTCTGGTGTTCGATGACGAGGGAGAACGGCTGACTTCAGTACATAGCAGGAAAAAGACAAAGACTGCTGATGCTGAAACTCGTAAAGATTTAAATCGGGATATGCTACTGATTGCTGGAAACGATAAGACTTCGCGGCGTTATCGTTACTATGTGTCGCAACGCCTGATACGGGAATCCAGGGAGCAGGCACCGGATGCCTTGCGCATTCCTGCTCAGGAACTGGAACAGGTAGTCATCGGGCGGATCGCACATTTCCTGGAACGTGAGGTGGAGTTGTTCGGGGTTCTGGAAAAGCATGGGCTGAACGATGCGGCGGCAGTGCATGCGGTATTGCGTGTCGCTACGGAGATGGGGGATGTGTTGCAAAGAGATCGTTTGCCGGATGTCACACCTTCCTCTGGCACTTCTGCCCAGTCTCCGGCAATCCAGGTGCTGCAGAGCATCGTGGAACGTATTGTGGTGAAAGCAGACGCGATCGTGTTTAATCTGAAGCTGGGTGAACTGATGGAGCGAGCCCGATCAGTGTCTCGCGCATCGTCAGCCGCATGGGATGGTTATGACTGGGCATCACTCACGCATCAGATCGTGTTGCCTGTCCAGATCAAAAGGAGTGGGCTGGTTGTAAAGCTGATCATCCAGCCACCGGAACATGAGATTAAACGTGAAGCAGATATCCGGATGGTAAAGCTGGTTGCGAAAGGGCATGAATGGTTCGATCTGCTGGCATCTGGGAAAGTGCAATCCATTCAGGAAATCGGTGATCAGGCAGATGTCTCCAGAGGTTATGTATCGAAGGTCATTCAGCTACGATTTCTGGCCCCGGATATTGTGCGGGCGATACTGGGTGGGAAACAGCCACCAACGCTGACGGCGGATAAGCTGATGCGGAGTATGCCGCCGCCAATCGACTGGCAGGAACAGCGGAGACGATTGGGATTTGTATGAGATAGTCAGCGGAATACGGATAAACTCGAAAGCGCCTGAGATTGTTAAATTGCATCTAAATTTGACCCACCTAGCATAGAAATATGCATCGAAATTTGACCCACGTAGCGATACTAGTCTGCTCACAACCTGAGCAGGAGAATAGGAGTGATCGACGTGGCGATATTAAGTGTAATCAGACGCTGGCATTTGCGCGACAAAATGCCCATACGAGAGATAGCTAGACGCACAGGCTTATCTAGAAATACCATTCGGAAGTACCTTACAGGTAATGTGGTAGAACCACAATACGCCAGACGACGAAGCCCTAGCATACTTGACCCATATGCACTCAAGCTTACCCAATGGCTCAAATTAGAGGCTAGCCGTAATCGCAAACAAAGACGCAATATCAAGCAGCTTTACCATGATTTGGTCTCGCTGGGCTATATGGGTTCTTACGACCGTGTAACGGCATTCGCAAGAAATTGGCGTCAGGCGCAGCAAGAGCTCGCACGCACAGCTGGCCGTGGTACTTTTGTCCCTTTAGTTTTTGAACCTGGTGAAGCCTTTCAGTTTGATTGGAGTGAAGACTGGGCAGTGATTGCCAATGAGCGCGTTAAGCTACAAATTGCTCACTTTAAACTATCACACAGTCGTGCCTTTTACCTACGTGCTTATCTATTACAAACCCATGAGATGCTATTTGATGCGCATAACCATGCTTTTGAAGTATTAGGTGGCGTACCTAGACGTGGCATCTACGACAACATGCGGACCGCAGTCGATAAAGTCCGTCCTGGCAAACAACGAGAGGTCAATGCACGCTTCTCAGCCATGGTCAGCCACTTTCTGTTTGAAGCCGAGTTCTGTAACCCTGCCTCAGGCTGGGAGAAGGGTCAAATTGAGAAGAATGTTCGCGACTCACGGCATCGTCTATGGCAACGAGCACCACGTTTTGAGAGTCTGGATGCAGTTAACGTTTGGTTAGAAGAGCGTTGCGTTGACTTATGGCATGAGATTCGCCACCCTGAGTTGCCTAACCTTACCGTGGCTGAAGTGTGGGCACAAGAGTTATCCCAACTCATGCATACACCATGCAGGTTTGATGGCTTTGTGGAACACAGTAAGCCCGTATCGCCTACTTGCTTAGTCAGCTTTGAACGTTGTCGATATAGCGTCCCTGCTTCCTTTGCTAATCGTCGCATTAGCTTACGCGTCTACGCACACCGTTTAATATTTGTTGCAGAGGGCCAAGTGATTGCAGAGCATACGCGCATCATTAACCGCAGACATAGCCCTTGCCAAACGATATATGACTGGAGACACTATCTATCAGTGTTGCAACGTAAGCCTGGTGCATTACGAAATGGTGCGCCCTTTGTGAACTTACCCAACGCCTTCTTGGAATTACAGACGATTTTAAGTAAGCGCAATGGTGGTGACCGAGAAATGGTTGAGATTCTCGCACTTGTGTTGTATCACGACCAATCGCTTATTTTGCAAGCGGTAGAACAGGCAATGGCAACAGGCGTTTCCTCAAAGCAACACATCCTACATCTCTTGAGTTGTTTAATCGGTCAAATCAACCAAGCACCACCGCCTTTAACGGATGTGCAACAAGCGCTAAATTTAATCGAAGAACCACAAGCCAATGTGAATCGATATGACACGTTAAGGAGTATCAGCCATGCAGCATGAAGCGATGATGACGAGCTTAAAATTACTGAAGTTGTATGGGATGGCCAAAGCAGCTGATGAGCTTGCATCGCAAGCTGCACCAGCTTACATGTCGACTTTGCCTGTACTCAATGATTTACTAAAAGCAGAAGTGGCTGAGCGTGAAGTACGAGCCATTCAATATCAAATCAGGTTGGCACGATGTCCCACGTATCGTGATTTGAGTGGCTTCGACTTTAGTCAAAGCAGTGTCAATGAAGCCTTAGTACGTCAATTACACCGTATTGAGTTTGTGCATGACGCGCATAATATCGTATTGATTGGTGGACCGGGTACCGGTAAGACACACTTGGCAACCGCATTATGTATGCAGGCGATTGAACACCATGCAAAGCGTGTACGATTCTTCTCAACGATAGACCTAGTAAATGCCTTAGAAATTGAAAAGGCAGCGGGCAAACATGGTCAAATCGCTAATCGGCTACTCCACGCAGATATTGTGGTACTAGATGAATTGGGTTATTTACCATTTAGCCAGACAGGTGGTGCCTTACTGTTTCATCTACTCAGTAAACTCTATGAGCAAACCACTGTGGTGATTACCACTAATTTGGGCTTTGCTGAATGGACAGGGGTATTTGGAGATCAGAAACTCACTACTGCGCTACTCGACAGACTCACACACCGTTGCCATATTGTAGAAACAGGTAACGATAGTTATCGATTTAGACACAGTGCAAACAAACCCAAAAAGGAGGTGAAAAAAAGTGATGTAAAATTAACTTTAGAGATAGAATAAACAACTCAAGGGTGGGTCAATATTCGATGCATTTGGTGGGTCAAATTTGGATGCAATTTAACATAGTGCGCCATCCTGATATGCCGGAGGAAGCATTTAAAGACCTGTGGGCGAACCTAAAAGAAGGAAAACCCTGGGAAGGATTGGTTAAGAATCGCTGCAAAA
>CAIVHB010000073.1 GCA_903905585.1 uncultured Ferrovum sp.
CGCTTATGCTGTCAGCCCGATGCCCTTAGTGGTGGATTTGGATGGAACGTTAATCCATACAGACTTACTTCATGAGTCTGCACTTGAGTTGCTTAAAGTTAAGCCTTGGCTACTATTTCTTTTACCATTTTGGCTTTTCAATGGAAAGACTACTCTAAAGTCCAAACTCGCTAGCGCTATTGATTTTCCTGTTACTTCTTTGCCATTTAACAGCGAATTAATCGCTTACATAGACCAGCAGAGAAACTTGAGAAGAAAAATTATTCTTTGTACCGCCTCCCATAAAATTTTAGCGAAATCTGTCTCAGATCATTTGGGAATTTTTGATGAAGTTTGAATCGCCACCGATTCTCTAGACAGTTTTAAGTTGTTCAAAATATTGCTTCTCGTAGTTTACTGGCGATAGGCTGTTGTTGTAACTGTGACGCCTTTTTGGGTTGTAGAACATCTCTATGTAATCGAAGATATCTCTGCGAGCCTCTTCCCTGTCAGCATAGATTTTTCTACGAACCCGCTCACGCTTGAGTAGTTGAAAGAAGCTTTCTGCAACTGCGTTATCGTGACAGTTGCCCCTGCGGCTCATGCTTGGACGTAGGTTATGTTCCCGAAGAAAATCTTGCCAGTCATAGCTACTGAATTGGCTGCCTTGGTCCGAATGCACAATGACCTCTCCTTTTGGTTTTCGGCGCCATACTGCCATCAGCAGTGCATCAAGAACTAAGCCTCGGTCAATCCTAGATTGCATGGACCAACCCACTACAGAGCGTGAGAAAAGATCAATCACAACAGCGAGATAAAGCCACCCTTCATAGGTACGAATATAGGTGATATCTGTCACCCAGGCCGTGTTGGGCTCAGCTACATCAAATTTCTGATCAAGATGGTTGGGCGCTGTCATTGCAGGCGCACCACCTCGAGGACCAGCCCTGCGTCTATAACCCACCTGTGCTCGCAGTGTTTCTTGCCTCATGAGTCGATGAACTCGATTCACCCCGCACTGCTCACCTATTTCTATTAAGTCATCATGGACTTTGCGATAACCGTATACGCCACCACTTTCCAACCACGATTGTTTGATATGTCCTAATAGTCGCTGATCTTCTAGGGTACGGTTTGAGTGTGGTTTGATCCGCCAGGCATAATAACCGCTCGGATGCACTTCCATCAGGCCACAGAGGCGGCGAACACTATGGAAGCCAGACTGCTCTTCAATAAACGCGTACCTCACCCGGATGCTTTGGCAAAGTACGCGGCGGTGGGTTCAACCGGTCACTGCAACAGTTCTGATTTAATGGCGGATCAAAGGGAGATATCATGCCGAGAACTGGAAGGCCGGGCTTGTCAGCCCAGCAGAAGAAAGAGTTATGGAATCGCTGGAAGAATGGTCAATCGCTGAGCGAAATTGGTCGGGCGCTCGGTAAACATGCCGGCTCCATTCATGGCGTACTATCAGCAAACGGAGGGATCTTTCCCCTTGAAAAAAAGCGGCGCAGGAATACATTGAGTCTCGCGGAACGCGAAGAAATTTCGCGCTGTCTGGCGACACAATGCTCAATGAGATCTATTGCACAACACCTTGGACGTGCGCCATCGACAATTAGCCGAGAGATCAACCGTAATGGTGGCATCCAACGGTATCGTGCTTCTGTAGCCGAGTCGAATTTCATAGAAAAGGCTAGCCGACCTAAACCATGCAAGTTGGCAATCAATAGGCAGTTGAATGCGGTTGTGGCCGATCGTCTACATAAAGATTGGTCACCGCAGCAAATAGCTGGGTGGCTAGCAAGAACCTATGAGGCGAACATAGAGATGCAAGTCTCACATGAGACCATTTATCGAAGCCTTTTTATTCAGGCACGCGGGATATTGAAAAAGGAATTGATATCCCATTTGCGCAGCCGCCGAATGATGCGCAGAGGTAAAACGGCAACCACTGCGGGTCAACCACGCGGACAAATTATTGATGCTGTTTCGATTAGGGATAGGCCGCCTAAAGTCGAAGACCGAGCAATCCCTGGACACTGGGAAGGCGATCTGCTTTCTGGTTCAGGGAATAGTCACATTGCCACATTGGTTGAACGGCATTCACGTTACGTGATATTGGTTAAGCTTGCCGGTAAAGACACGCAAAGTGTCGTCAATGCGTTAATCCACCAAGTGCGAAAACTTCCTGAAGGGGTAATGGAATCACTTACGTGGGATCGTGGCAGCGAACTTGCTCAACATAAGAAATTCACTATTGCCACCAAGGTGGCCATGTACTTCTGCGATCCAAGAAGCCCATGGCAGCGAGGTACAAACGAAAATACGAATGGTCTGCTACGTCAATATTTCCCTGACGGGACCAATCTCTCCGTATATTCGCAAGCAGACCTCGATACCGTTGCTACAAGACTCAATACTCGACCTCGAAAGACACTTGCGTTTATGACGCCTCGCGATAAACTTGCGAAAGCGTTGCAGTGACCGGTTGAACCCACCGCGGCCTTTTTTAGAATATCCCTCTCTTCGGTAACCCTATTGAGTTCGTTTTTAAGACGTCGAATCTCAGCAGCTTGATCAAGATTTGCAACGCGCTCAGGCTCGGGGAGCCCGTAGCGCTTTATCCACAAATACAGGCTGTGGGTAGTGATACCAAGTCGAGTTGAAACCTCTGCAACCTTATAACCACGTTCAGTCACCTGCTTGACTGCTTCAATCTTGAATTCTTCTGTATATCGTTTTGCGCTCATGACACCTCTCCAATGTAGCCAATTTAATGGCTTCGAAGTGTCTAGTAAACTGGTGACGATTCAACTTCTGCCGTAGTTACCGGACCTGTGAAATATTCGGGTGGCGCATTGAGTACAGGGCCTGTGTTTGATTATGACTCGGGCACCAAGAGTGTTCTTATTCCCAATGACTTGTGGATTGAGTTGAGCCACTTGGGCTATTGGGTTAGCCAAGCTGTGATTCTTCAATGGGCTGAGAAGACCACTAGCTTGGGAAAAGGGATTAATGTGGCTTCAGTAGTGGGGCTACTGCTTGACAAAGAGGACAACCGAAGTACGACTGCCGCGCGGCAAATATTTTCCAAGTTGCCTAGCTTGGAGTGTGTTTGGACTGGCGTTAGTCTTAAGGACAACTTTGAGGTTGATCATGTCATTCCATTTGACCTTTGGCATAACAATGATGCTTGGAATTTGTTGCCGGCATCTAAGACTGCTAATGGTAAAAAGTCAAATAAGCTACCTTCTTCTGAATTACTGAAGAGACGCAAGGACAGTATTGTTGGCTATTGGGAAATACTAAAAAATCTTGAAGATGTAAAGTTCAATAAAGAAGCCGAAACTCTTTTGATTTTGCCTGCGACTGATTGGCAGAACCCATTGTTTGGCCAAATGTCATCTGCAATTGAGATGACGGCTTTGCAGCGTGGCGTAGGTCGCTGGCCCTAAACTTTACAAAATGTACTTACTTAAGCAACTGCTGCTGCAAAACTGCTGAACA
>CAIVHB010000074.1 GCA_903905585.1 uncultured Ferrovum sp.
TGTTTCCGTGTCATATAGTCGACGATTAGGATATTTTTTAATAATTCGCATGTGATCAATCATGCCCATTATATGGGTCGCTATGTTCAAAGGGATCTCAGGGGGCAGCCAAGATCTTTTCGGCTGTACTGTACACGGCTAAACGTACCACATTTACCTCAAAGGTATTACAAAATATATAAAATTACCCCTTAAAAAATATTTTTTTGCACTGCACAAAAATCTCTTGACATCCTCCTCCCTCGCCCTTACATTACGTCTATGCTGCATCGCAACACTGCTGTTTAAAAACAGGATTCACCCTTTAAGAACATTTACCCGCTAACCCTTATTCGGAGCACCTTAAACTATGTTTACCTCTGCTGACCAAGTTACCGACTTCAATAAGTCAACCATCGAAGCCATGATGGGCGTTGCCAAACTCTCTTTTGATGCCACTGAGCGCGTGTTCGGCCTGAGCCTGGAAATTGGTAAAGAGTCCTTTGCTGACGCAACCAAAACTGCTCAAGCACTCGTCGAAGTCAAAGATGCACATGGTTTGCTAGATCTTCGCACCAAAACCACTGAAGCTTCTGTTGAGAAAGCCCTGGATTACTCTCGCAATTTTTATGAAGTAGCGGCTAACACCCAGAGCCAGTTGTCTGCAATGTTCGAACACCACTCTGCAGAAATGAACAAAAACTTTGCTGCTGCTGTAGAAAAAGCCGTTAAGTCTGCTCCCGTGGGTGCTGATGTTGCTCTTGCTGCAGTCAAAAGCTCTGTTGCTGCAACCACTGCTGCAATGGAAAGCATGACCAAAGCTGCTAAGCAAGTCAGCAACTATGCTGACGCTGGGGTAAAAGCCACCACCGAAGCTGCTGTTGCTGCTGTTAAAACCACCAAAGCAAGCAAAGCAGCCAAGTAATTTATTTTCAAGCGAGGATGGCTTAAAAGCCACTTTCGCCTAATGTCTCCTCCTCCTTTGTCTTGAAGGTTCCCTTCAGTCAAAGGCTTCAAACCCGCAATGTGTATGCATTGCGGGTTTTTTTTACTTATTTATTGCATATGCTGTCCGCCATTAATGGCGATATTGGCGCCGGTCACAAAAGCAGCCTCGTCAGAAGCAAGATAAACAATCAAACCCGCCACTTCTTCAGGCTTACCCAAACGCCCTACAGGAATCTGCGGCAAGATTTTGCTATCTAAAATATCTTGAGGTATCGCCGTGACCATCTTAGTACCGATGTATCCTGGAGAAATAGTGTTCACAGTAACGCCTTTGCGGGCCACTTCTAATGCCAGCGATTTGGTAAAACCATGCATACCTGACTTTGCGGCAGCATAGTTAGTTTGACCAAAAGCACCCTTCTGACCATTTACTGAAGACACATTGATCACTCTTCCCCATCCACGATCAACCATGCCATCTACTATGGGTTTGCACATATTGAAGACGCTATTCAGATTGGTATTCAGCACGGCATCCCAATCCACTTTACTCATCTTCCTAAAGGTCATGTCACGGGTGATGCCTGCGTTATTCACCAGTACATCAATCGGTGCAACTTCTTGCTGAATTTTTCCAATCACCGCAGCGCACTCCTCGGTATTTCCAACATCCAAGGGATAAGCGTGAAAGTGATAGCCTTTGGCTTTCATATCCGCCAACCAAGCATCTGCTTTGGTACTTCCATGCGAATAAGTAGTCACTACCTTGTATCCCAGATCTGCCAGCTTGGTACAAATTGATTCGCCTAAACCACCCATCCCGCCCGTGACCAACACAGTTTTATTGTGATTACTCATATTGCGCTCCTCTTTTATATTGGTAACTCTCTATTAGCAGCCTGACCGATTTTTAATCAGCCTCTTCACACCGCACTCGAACATATCGCCCAGGTGCCTCCTCGATCGGAGGATGCTGGGCATCCCCCAATTTTTTCTTAGCTAAGACTTGCTTAGCTGGATGTTCATCTAACCACTCGGCCCAGGGTGTCCACCAACTGCCGGGAACACTCTTTGCGTTCTCAAGCCAGTTGTCTGCTGGATCTCCTAAATAATCGCCAATCCAGTGGTTACGTTTATTTTTGCTGACAGGATTAATCGTGCCCGCAATATGTCCACTTGCCCCCAGAACAAAACGAACGTCTCCTCCAATATAGGCAGCAGATTCATATGCCGTTCGCCATGGAACAATGTGATCATCACGCGCAGCAAATACAAAAGTTGGGCATTTGACCAAGCTTAAATCCACAGGGGTTTTACCAATACTCAAAGCACAGGGCTGCACCAACTCATTTTGCAAATACAAATGCCGCATGTACCAAGCATACATAGGGCCTGGAAGGTTCGTAGAATCGCTATTCCAAAACAATAAATTAAAGGCTTCCGGGGTCTGACCTTTGAGGTAATTATTCACCACATAAGACCAGATCAAATCATTGGCGCGCAGACTAGAAAAAGTCAAAGCGAGATCACGTCCAGAAAGCAACCCACCTTCAGCAAACTTTTTTTCTTTAGCCCGCACAAAAGATTGATCAAGATAAACGCGAATCTCTCCTACATCACTATATTCAAGCATCGTGGTGAGTAAAGTGAGGGTCGCAATAGGTTCTTCACCTCGCGCAGCCAAAACTGCTATTGCCATGGTGAGAAAGGTGCCTCCGATGCAGAAACCCAGCGCATCAATCTGTTTGCTCTTGCTGATCGCGGCCGTTTCGCGAATAGCAGTCATCACACCTTCCTCTACATAGTCATCCCATGTTGTTTGCGCAAGGCTAGGGCCTATATTTCGCCATGAGACTATGAATACTTGATGACCTTGATCCAAGGCAAAACGCACTAAGGAATTTTCAGGCTCAAGGTCTAAGATATAAAACTTATTAATGCAAGGCGGCACCATCAGCAAGGGGCGCGCACTGATTTTCTCAGTAGTGGGTTGATATTGAATAAGCTGAAACAATGGGCACTCAAATACAACAGCGCCTTTCGTAACAGCAACATTGTGACCCACCTCAAAAACCGACTCATCGGTCATTGATATACGACCTTTTTCCAAATCAGTGAGTAAATTACGCATACCTGCAGCGAAATTCTCGCCTTTGGTTTCAAGCGCTAATTTCAAGACCTCGGGATTGGTGGCCGGAAAATTGGAGGGAGAAACGGCGTCAAGATATTGCTTGGTAAAGAACTCTAAGCGCTCACGCGTTGAATCTTTTAAATCGAGCTGAGCAATAGCATTTAACAACCAGTCAGAAGTGAGTTGATACGACTGACGAACATAATCAAAGAGAGGATAAGATTCCCACTCCGTCGCTGCAAAACGACGGTCAGAGGGAACCGGAGCCGCAGCAGGAGGTGGCTGTTCACCCGCAGCGCGGATAAGCGTGCGCTGAAATAATTCGATCTGAGCGCCATAATATTTGTCTTGCATTTGCTGCCACTTCACACCGTCGCGTGCAGCAACTTCAGCAATTTCTTTATATAAATCGGCCCATTCCAGTCCATATGGTTGGGAGATTTGCTTCATTAACTCTTCCATAACCTGTCGATTCGCTTCCCCAGTAGCGGCAACAATACTTTCAATGGATGGGGCTTTTGAAAAATTTTCCATCTTAACTTTCTGGCCTCAGATCGAACCGAATCGAACTAGAATGGTGGAGCTCATTAATGAAAATGCAGAGTGCGGATATAAAAAAATGCTGGGTATAAAGAGATGGAACTTGATTGAATTGATCTAGCCTAACTAAGCCTTGTCTGAGCAGCAAGCTGCATTGCGGCAATTATTTGGATACAAGCAAAATGTATATCGTTGTCATTGCGTGGTTGTATGTGGTCATTCTAATGGCCGTGCTGGAAAACTCATTTGTTGGTGGGCTCATGACCCTCACCTTCTATGGCCTTCTACCCATTGCAATCTTGCTCTACCTGACGGGCACCCCAAAACGGTGGAAACGCAAAAAAAAGCTACAAAGCTCTGAAGAATCAGAGACTGCTTCAGCCCTCACCGATCAGCCAGTGGGCAAAGCGGATGGTTCCCACCCCCATGAGAATTAAACTGATCTGCCAAATTGATGCGGATAAACCAATACGTCTATGTAAGCCCGGAATTAAATCTGCCACAGCCACATAGATCATGCTGGACGCCGCCATTGCCAAGAGATAGGGCACCGCAGACTGAAGTTCATGAAGCGCTAGGCAACCAAATACTCCTCCAACAATCATGGCCACGCTAGAGACCAAATTCATCGCCAGCGCCCTGACTCTGCTTAAACCTCCATGTAACAGCACTAAAAAATCCCCGGTTTCTTGAGGGATTTCATGAGCAATAATAGCCAGTGCTGTAATAGTTCCAAGCTTTGGATCCGTCGTAAAAGCTGCACTAATAATGATGCCATCTACAAAGTTATGAAAGCTGTCACCAATCACAATCATGGAACCTGTTCGGCCACCCGGCTCACCATCATGGCCATGATGGTGAGCCGGGCCTTCTTGATGCAATATCGTATGGTGGTGACCATGGTCATGGCGCCACAACACCATTTTTTCAAGCATAAAGAACACTAGGATTCCTGCCAAGACAACACTCAGAATCATTTCTGGCGGTTCGCCTAAGCTCAGAGAGTGTGGAAGAATTTCCAAAAAAACGGCACCCAGCAAAGCGCCGATGGCATAACTAACCAGTAAAGGCACCCAGTGGGGTTTTGCGGTGAGTGCGACCAACCCCGCACAGGCGAAAGAAAGTGCCCCGGCAGCAGAAGTAGCAGTAAGCGTTTCAAAAAGAATAGACATGATTCGTTTGCTTGTTGTTATTCACCGATTATACCGGTGCTTCTAACCAAATCAGACTGGCCATGCGACCGGTTGTGCCATCTCGACGAAAAGAATAAAAGCGATACGGATCAGAATAGGTACAGTTCGGCTTACCAAACACCTGATGCACGCCCAGCGCCGACAAGCGCATACGCGCTAATGCATAAAGATCAGCATGCCATCGGTCTTCTCTGCCCGGAATAAAAGCCTGCTTTGCTTGCGTTTGTTCAGCAATGAAAGCTGCCCTGACCTCTGGACCTACTTCGAATGCCGGCTGAGCAATAGCAGGCCCCATCCAAGCAAGAATATTTTCTGGCGAGCAGCCCAGGGATTGAACCGTTTGCTCCAACACTCCATGCAGTAAGCCTTTCCAACCCGCATGGGCTGCAGCCACACGTGTCCCGGCTGCATCACAAAACAAAACAGGCAGGCAATCTGCCGTCAAAACTGCACACACTTGTTGCGGTGACGCTGTCCAAACTGCATCCGCTTGCGGTGATGCGTGATACGTTTGACCTGAGATCAACTCAGTGACATCAGTCCCATGCACCTGTTGCAACCAAACGGGTGCGTGAGGCAAACAAGACGACAGCTGAAGACGGTTTTCAGCTACTCGAGCGGGATCATCACCGCATCGCTCACCCAAATTCAAACCCGCATAAAGCCCAGTACTAAAACCACCCAATCTTGTCGTACTAAACGCATGAATATGCTTGGGGGCGGGCCATTCAGCAAAGACTCTCTCTAGGGTTTCATTATTCACAAGCATGCTCTCGCAATCCATCCAACAGCACCTGAAAATCAGGCTCCATTCCAATCTCCCACTCCATCGCAACTTGGCGCAGCGGATGAATCAAACCTAGCCGAAAAGCGTGCAAGGCTTGGCGGGAAAAAGACTGTGCCACTGTCGGAAAAGTCTTTATCCGTGCTGCACTCACTCCATATACAGGGTCACCCACTAAAGGAAAACCAAGCTTTTGCATGTGCACCCTAATCTGATGGGTTCGCCCTGTTTCCAAGCGACATTCCACAAGCGTAAAGCCTGCTAAACGCTCTTGAACAGCATAATGGGTCACTGCCGGTCGACCAACCGCAACCACAGCCATTTTTGTTCTTTGAGTAGGATGCCTACCAATCGGTGCATTGACATTCCCACCGCTCAAAATATCTCCAACCGCAATGGCAGCATAGTGTCGCTTGACCGTTCGGGCTTGCAATTGCCTCACCAATTCTGTGTGCACTGGCAATGTTCTCGCTACCACCATTAAACCCGACGTTTCTTTATCCAGTCGATGCACAATTCCGGATCGCGGAACTTTAGCGAGCTCAGCATCTAAATACAGCAATCCATTCTGTAAGGTACCTGATCGATTTCCACTTCCCGGGTGAACCACTAGCCCTGCAGGCTTATGCACCACCAAAATCCCCTCATCCTGATAAACGATATCAATCGAGATATTTTCTGCTACCACTTCTTCATCATTCAGATCTGGCGGGGGAGGAATTTCTACCACATCCCCTTCCCAAATTTTTGCTCGCACCCCAATGGCTAGGTTATTCACTAATACCCTTTCTTCGCGCATCCAGCTTTGAATTCGGCTACGTGAATATTCTGGAAATAGACGCCCCAAGACAAGGTCAGCCCGCATACCTGAACATTCCGAAGGTACCGTTCTTATTAAAGAAATCTCAGCAGCGCTTTCATCTTCTTCGTCTAACAATGAAGATTCACTCATCAAGAACACATCCTTCGATCAGACCCAGCTAAACTACTCCAGTCCAGACCAGTCAGGCGATAGTGGGTAGCTTCAGGACTGCTATACTCTTGGTTATTCAGTGAGGGCTTGATGCCCGCCTTGGCTCTCCCCGTATTGCAGGGAGACAGGGCTCTACTATTATTTTGGTGAAGAATTCGCATGTCTAAAAGTGTAACTCGTTTCCTCGTGCCGCTCCTTATCGGTTCTTTAGTATCCGGCTGCGGGATTTTTGGCGCCGAGGAAGACAAGAATAAAGACCTTGGTGTGGCCAAAATGTATCAAAAGGCCAAAGATTCACTGGAAGAGGGTAATTACGAGCGGGCCGTTAAGGATTATGAGGCATTGCAAGCGCGCTACCCTTATGGCCCTCATTCACAGCAAGCCGAGCTTGAAATGGCATATGCCATGTATAAACAGGGCGAGACGGCAGAAGCCATCAAAACGGCAGATCTCTTTATAAAGACCCATCCCAACCACGTGAATATCGACTACGCCTACTACATTAAAGGTTTGGCCAATTTTAAAGATGATTTTGGTTTTTTCAGCTCGATCTCCGGTCAGGATTTATCTGAAAGAGATATCAAGAAATCACGTGAATCTTTTGATACTTTTAAGGAATTGATTACCCGCTATCCACTCAGTAAATATGCTGAGGATGCAGGTAAGCGGATGGTCTACTTGCAGAACAATATGGCCATGCACGAAGTGCATACTGCCGATTATTATTTTCGACGCGGTGCATGGCTCGCTGCGGTGAATCGTGCCCAGATTGTGGTCAAAGATTATCCGCGCGCCCCAGGTGCCGAAAAGGCACTCATTATTATGGCGCGGAGTTATCACGAACTTGGTATCAAGGATCTTGAACAAGACTCCTTGGAAGTGCTTAAGAAAAACTTCCCCAAATCTAAATACTTAGGTTACTCCGATTCAGCAGGAACGCCTTGGTGGGAGTTTTGGGCAGCTTACTAAATATTGATTTAGGGACGATTACTCAATTCTGATTACTTATAGACGCTCAACCTTCAATCCTTGTTTCTTGAGTTCATCGACAAGATTATTGGGGCCCACCATATGGCCCAATGACAACACCACAAAAGTCACTTTACCTGTATCAAGGTACTTCCCCATTTTTTTCGCTAGCGCAGGATGACGAGACTCTACGAGCGCGCTCCGCAAATCTTTACCATGCGGCATCTTCTCATAGCTCTTTAAATCCAATTCCGTGTAGTAGTCTAAGTCACCGCTTTTATATGCAGCGACTTCGTTTTGTAACTCCACAGCCCATTTACCTTGGCCGGCATTTTCAATAGCAGACTTCAGCATCTCTTCTTGCAGGGCTTTAGGCAAAGATTCCAAGGTTGCAATTTCTTGCTTAACCCCTTCTACCTCTACAATAGGTTTATGGTCAGCCTGAGCTTTTGCTATGAAATAGAAAGATGCATCATAACCAGGGTCTAAGCCTACGGTTTTTGCTTCTTTATTCAATAATCCAAGTGCTAATGCGAAGGGCTTCAGACGATTCGATGATTCTATGGGCAGGCCTTGAGCCGCGTGAAAATCATAAACCTCATCATAGAGTTCTTTGCTGAGATGGTTTTCTAGTGAGTCAGCCTTGGTATAGAACATTCCCGCTGAATCTTCAGTAAAGCGCTTCTCGTCACTTAAGTCAGCCTCCACTGCCAAAACTTGAGCACGCGTATAAGCGGCTTCAGCCCAGAATGGAGCAGGATACAGATCTGGGTTACCCAAACCTGGAGCGCCAAAAATGTAAATCGTATTGTTGGATGACTTCACTTCCCATAAAAATGATTTAGCGGGGGCCTGAGTATCGGCAGCAAAAGAAGACTCTAAAAATGATGAACCAAGTAATGTGATGGCTAGCAAAACATACGAAAGACGACGAAACATGATTGGAAACTCCTAACGATTATTTTTTACTCAGCATTAAGCGGGCAATGGCCCCCGGGTATGCGCTGACAGCAAACCCGGTATTACTGAGAGCCGGAGTTTGCCGAGTGGTTCCCTTTGGCGGGATAGCGATACCAAGTTTCACTTTGACGAACCATGCCTAAATCCGCGCGCGCGCGCTCCTCTACTGCATCAGAGGGACTAGCAAGATCACGAACTTCTGCTTCCATCGCAATATTTCTTTGTTTCTGAGCGTCGTTCAAGCCCTTCTGTACATTCAACTGACTTTGAAGTTGATGCAGCCTGAACATGCCACCCTTGCCCAACCAGAGGGGGTATTGGAGGGCTAAAATCAGCACCAGAAATATGACTGCCGGAAAACGCAACATAGCACTATCCAAGTTTGGAATAGGCGCATCATGCCGTGATCTGGTCAAATATGCCAGTTCTGTGACATTTTAGCCGTGACGACCCAATTGATAATAAGCTCCTCTGCCAGGATATCGCGCAACAGGGCCGAGCGCCTCTTCAATACGGAGCAACTGATTGTATTTAGCCAATCGATCCGAGCGGGATAAA
>CAIVHB010000075.1 GCA_903905585.1 uncultured Ferrovum sp.
GAATAGTACTATCCCGGCCCTCCATACGGAGGGCCCGCAGCACCCACACCTATCGATTGATTATCTTGTTAAAGAGCGGTCGCTACGCAGTAAAAGTACTTACCTGAGCGACGAAAGACAGCAAGTATGAGGCGTATTTAATAAACCGTCAATACTTACTACCCTTTTTTTACGCAAGGAAGGGGCTTTGAAGAGGAGCAGAAACCGTAACAGGTTCAGGCACAAAGGTTTCTGGCTGCGTTACAGAAGGATGTTCAACTTCAAGTTTTGGACGTTTTGCAGGAGGTTGATCCGTGTCCTCAGGCATGCCCTCTGGAACTTCCCCAGTCCAAGAAATTAATTCTAAACGACCATCAAAATGTTCAACGATTGCGGTACAGCTATCCACCCAGTCACCGCAGTTTACGTAACACACTCCAAGATGGTCTCGTATCGCCGCAGCATGAATATGACCGCAAACCACACCGTCTAAATGTCGTTGTTTTACAGCGTGAACAACGGAGTCTTCAAAATCAAAAATAAAATTCACTGCGGATTTAACTTGGCGTTTAGCATAACCTGCTAAAGACCAATAACCTGGAATGCGCAGTAAGCGGCGGACCAAGGATAACCAGACATTCAGAATGACGAGCAAGTTGTAGGCGATGTCACCCAACACAGCAACCCAGCGGTGATGGCGTGTAACTTGATCATATTCGTCACCGTGAATCAAAAGGAAACGTCGGCCGTCAGCAAGGGTATGAACAGCCTCACGCTCTATTTTAATATCACCAAAAGAAGTTCCCACGTAACCTCGAAGCGCTTCATCATGGTTACCTGGAATAAAAATAACTTCAACACCATGTCGAGCACGCTTTAGGATTTTCTGCACAAAAGTATTTTGCGCTGCTGTCCAATGGATACTGCGACTCATTGCCCAAAAGTCGACGATGTCACCCACCAGAAAAATTTTTTCGCTATGGTAGCATCGTAAAAATGAGAGCAAGCGTTCTGCCTGGCATGCTCGGGTTCCTAGATGAATATCAGAAAGGAAGATCGTCCTCACCTGCTCGATCAATTCAGGACTCCTTGGAGCGTTTACGCCCAATAAAAATAAAATAGGGAACCTGAAGTCCAGGCATGTAGGGAATAGAGGAACGCATTTCCCGCACTTCCACTGTTTCGAAACGGTACTGCAAGTAAGCCAGCAAATCTGAATTCAGACGCACCCCGTCATGATCGAACCAAAAGGGCCAAAAAAAACGACCTAACTTGCCTTGCTTAAATCCTCGTGACGAACCTCCACGCGGGGCAACTTGAAAATCCACCACTCCAATCAAACCACCTAAAGCTAAATTGTTATATGCATTATCAATCGCAGCAAACCAAGGTGGAATCATGGTCAGCGAGTAAGAGAAATAAACTCGGTCAAGAGGCTGAGCAGGCTGCCAAGTGCAAGCATCTGCATGATGTACCGATACCTTGGTGTGATTATTCAAACGCACTTTCGCTTGCCTAAGCAAGGGTTCGCACAAATCAACTAAATCAACGTGACCCAAGGTATCGAGTTGATCCCGATAAAACTCTACCGTTCGCCCCGTTCCGGCACCAATTTCAGCAATATGATGTCCGACTTGGATATCGAGCGCTTTAAGCATCTCGGCCCGCCCGTGAAGCAGGCGCTCACGAAAACGATCATAGTGCTCAGCTTGCGGCCCATAGAATGAATCGAGCTGGCTTGCAGCGCCTCCCGACGAAGGAAGCCCCTTAGCCATGCTGGCCAAAATCCTGAGGTCAGCAAGCCAAGTACTTATCGTCATGCAGGCAAATCAACAATATGGAATCCGGCATAGGTATGCACCCGATCAGAACGCGTCAACTCTCTTGCCATTTCCTCATGAAACTTCAACACATTGCGCAGTTGTTGCTTTTCAGGCCCCACTTGAACCCAATCTAGATAACTTGGGCGAGCATGCGCGCTTCGCATGATAGCCCGGGCGCCAGGGGTGGCTCGCTCCAAAATGGCATCCCATTCTTCCATTAAGGCCTCAGGATGATAGCTACTCATCCAGTCCATGTGGTCTAGCAATACAAAACGGGAGATTAAGTGGCTCTCACCTTGAAGAAACTGCGTCACTGTTCCGGTATAAATATGTAAACGATCAATTAACCCAGCCTGTAACCGCTCAAACTCCTCACGCTTAAGGTAGCCAGGACAAGAGTCTTGGGTATAGCGACCGCGCAAGTAAACGCCATAAAAGTAGTTGTCTTTTAATGGCAACTCCCTCATCACATATTCAAGCGATTCCCGTATAAAGCCAGAAACCCCGCCTGAATGCTGCGCCTGAACTTCTCTACGTTGGGGATGAGGCACCCCTATCATGCTCATGGTGAACTGGCGAGACAAGGTCCAGCGCAGCGCTGGGCCCCATAAAATAGGGGCAATCTTTTGATCGTAGATTGCGCGCTGCGCATCTAGGGTCTCTGCTTCAAACATTGCCTCAACATGTGCGCGCAATTTAGGGCGCAGACGAAGGTAAGCATGAAAAGCCCGAGCAACCGTTCCAGCCAAGCCGTTGAAGTAGAAACTCCCCCTTTTTCCCTCAAACCATGGGCAGCGACGATCCCAAAAGCGACGCGCGAAGGGCGAAAGTAAAGGACGCAAGTGATCACGATATAAACGCGTGAATTCGGGATGAATACCATCACCAAAGATTTTGAAGAAATCTTCATAGTCTAGGGTTCGGATCCCTGCCGCCTTGAGCTCAAGCAAAGCGTTCTGACGCGGGTTCGCATCAATTGCATGCACACTCGTAGGGCTATCCAGCAGGTAATCTAGTGCATTGCAACCGGCACTAGAAATAACCAATATACGATCGTCAGGGCCGATATCCATGGCTCTACGATCCACCCGAGGATCCTCCCAGCAGGTGTTATAGACCAATGAGCTGGACCACAGCGCGTTAAAAATCTTTTGATCTAAGCGGTCAACAAGCGTTGGGCGGGATTTTGGAGGCGGGCCAAGATGTGATTCAGCCGATAAGGTAGAAGGACTCAATTTATTTTCGTCTTAAGTGCGTGCCTTGCACGCGTAATAGACATCGTAAGACGTTTTGATGACATCGCCGTGACGCTCGACACAAAACGTTTCACACCCTTTCTTGCAGAGGTTTTCATTGCTACGCAAGAACTTCTGAGAAAAGAATGAATCATAACCTGCATCTGCATTGAAATCTCTTTGAAATGTTATGTTTCTTCAGCTTGCGCTAGAATAGCTAATGTGACTGTGTTAGCTCTGCAACAAGGTGAAATCGGGTGGAACCCTACATTCTTACCATAGATATGTCCGGCCTTCCTCAGGCTTGGGTAGAACTGCAAGAAGCGATCACTTACCACGCGAAAGGCATGGTAGCTTGGAGCTTAGGTGAACAAGTGTGCTCATTTCGGGGTGGTTGGAGACGTGACGGTACACGTTCGCAAATTGATACCAAGTCTATTATTGCGATTCGCGGAAGTTCAAATGGAGCCAGACTGCTTGGCCAATCGCCTGGGCTATCTAATCCCCTACTTTTTTCTCGAGATAGGCAGCTTTGCGCTTATTGCGGTCAGCGTTTCCCCCTTAAAGAACTGTCTCGCGATCATGTAGTGCCCGTATCTCGGGGAGGAAGAAATACCTGGACTAATGTCGTCACTGCATGTCGATCGTGCAATACCTGCAAATCAAATAGGCTCCCAGAAGAAGCGGGGATGAGTTTGCTGTATGTACCCTATAGCCCAAATCGCTATGAGCACTTTATCCTGCGTAATAGAAGAATTTTAGCCGATCAAATGCAATATTTAATGTCGGGCGTTCCAAGAAACAGTCGTCTGCACGACTAAATTCATGAGTGATCTTCTTTTTTGTTCCTGAACTCCTCAGGCAAGATGAGCTCCTTGGCGCGCTCAACTGAAATATTCAATAAACCTGCAATATCTCGAAAGTCATCCGGCAAAGCAGGGTTATCCCAGCTTCGTGAAGAATGGCGAGCCAAATTTACTGCATAAATGACATTACGAATACTCGGATGCTCGGCGTTTTGGTCACCCATCATGCTGATCAACAATTCTGGCAAATGCCAACGCACTGCAAGTGCATGCTCTAAATGATTAAATGAAACACCAAATACCGCATGCTGCACATCAGCACTTCGTAAGGTGGAATCGAGTTTTTTTCGTAACTCAATTTCAGCACAATCCGTGGGCGCCAAGACCCACATTAACATCTCTATGAAGTCATGCAGCAGTGCTGCAATCAAAATAACTTCAGTATCCAAATCGCGTCTGCGCAAAGCCCAATCACGCGCATAAGTTGCGGCCCGATAAGAGCGGCTAATGACTCTTAGCACCCCTCCCAGAGCCAATGGGTGCTCTTTTAAACTGTCTTCAATGGAATGGAGATGGCTAAACTGGCGAAAAAATGGCTCAACACCAGACATCATGATGATCGGTTCTAACGTCTCAATATCAGTGATTTGCCGGCGATTTCGAATTCTAGCGCTCCAGGCATACACTTTGATGGTCATGAGAGGATCATCAAGCACCGCATCTGCGATGGTTCTGATATCCAGCGTATCTTTATTTTCTGCCATGCTCTCAAAATTGAGTACCGTTCTTTTTAGAACGGGGATATCCATACCAGAAAAATAACGCTCCCACGACTCTAGCGAGGCAGGTAAACTCGGCAGCCCTTTTATTCGACTAGCGGAATCTCTGTGTGTGTTCATATAAGATTAGCGGCATCATATAGCGCATCTTAAGCGAGCTTCTCATACCTTGACCAGAGAGAAATGTTCCTCTAGAAATTCAGAGATATCGAAGGCCACTTTCTCCCACCCTGGTTCCATTTGAAGCATGTGAGCCATTTCATCATATTCATGCGTTTCAACGCCATATTCCCGCGCCATCGTGATACCTGATTCCGGACGAATCAATCGATCCTTCATACCGACAGCCACCATGAGCGGAATAGAAATTTTGCCTCTAGGAAGAGAATGCAGCCCCATATCGCGCAAAGCTCGAGAAGACTCTGGCTGCAATATATCAGCGACTTGACTTACGATTTCCTCTGGAGTGTCTTCAGTCATCAGCATGTCTCGAGCACGCACCAGTCTATCTTCTAACCCCCCAACCCCTGGGGTAACTTCCATGCGAAGCGCGAGCATAGGATGATGCATCATGAAATGCAGCAATTCCCAAGCCATTCCATGAGGTGGCACAGACCCTAATAATACGATGCCCGAAGCGGGCTTTCCTTCGATGATATGCCGCTGTGCAAGATAGCCGCCCATCGAGTGCCCAATAATGACTGGGGGGACGGACAGTGTGTTGACCCATTGATCGATGGCCTGTGCATAATCATCCAAACCCAAATTATGCAGATTAGGATCCGTAAACTCCCCACCATGACCGGGCAAGTGCATACTGATGCACTCCCAGCCCTGCTTTTCAAAGTAGCCCTGAAATCCATGTCGCCAGACCCGAGCATCACAAGAAGCACCGTGTACAAACAGTAATGGGGGCCTCATTTTGATTGGCCTAATAGATAATTTAAAGCATACATAAGTAGTGACTGTAACACTCAGCGCTTGATAAATCGCGTGTAATCGTTCAATGCACTAGAAGGATTTTGAAATGGATTGGGACGCCATCATTATTGGAGCAGGCGCTGCTGGGTTATTTTGTGCAGGCATTGCGGGGCAACGTGGTTTACGTGTACTCGTAATCGATCACAGCACAGTGATCGCTGAAAAAATTCGAATCTCCGGCGGTGGAAGATGTAATTTCACTAATCGTGACCTGGATGCCCGCTCAGCACATCGCCATTTTATTAGCGACAACCCTTCTTTTTGCAGAAGTGCATTGAGCCGTTATACCCCTCATGATTTCATTCACTTGCTCAGTCAATATCGCATTGGTTTTCATGAAAAACATAAAGGACAGTTATTTTGCGATGAAGGCAGTCACGTCATTATTGATATGCTACTCGATGAGTGCGCTGCGGGAAGAGTGGAACGTTGGCAGCCTTGCTGCATAGAAGCCATTCGCACCATTTCAGCCGCAGGCGATAAGAACCCCCAGTTTGAATTAGATACCCATCATGGTTCTGTCAAAACACGCAAATTAGTGATTGCAACAGGAGGGTTATCGATCCCTAAAATAGGGGCAACTGACTTCGGCTATCGCATTGCAAAACAATTTGGACACAAATTGATCGAACCCAGGCCCGCGCTGGTTCCCCTTACTTTTTCAAATGATCAATGGGAATCTTTTGGAGCCTTAGCAGGGATTTCAATCCCCGTTCGCGTCACGACTGGAGCAGGCAAATCCCGACCTCAATTTGACGAAGACCTTTTATTTACCCATCGCGGCTTAAGCGGGCCTGGCATTCTTCAAATTTCAAGCTATTGGAATTCTGGCGAGGCGCTCAGTATTGATCTACTTCCCGACACTAAAATTGAAGCCTGTCTTAAAGAATTTAAATCTTCTTCTCGCAAAAAACTCTGCACACACCTGACCGACTGGTTTCCCCAACGGCTGGCAGATGCTATCTCGGCCCCCTTTGGCATTGCCGACCGACCTATTAATGAGATTGCAGATAAAGCGCTTAAAGAGCTCGCTGAACGCATTCAAGGCTGGCAAGTTTACCCCAACGGCAGTGAGGGATTTAAAAAAGCAGAAGTCACACGCGGGGGGGTAGACACCAAAGAACTTTCCTCGCAGACGATGGAATCCGCAAGACAACCAGGACTTCACTTTATTGGAGAGGTCATGGATGTAACAGGGTGGCTAGGTGGTTATAACTTCCAATGGGCTTGGGCAAGCGCGCATGCTTGCGCGCTTGCCCTATAGATTAAACTTTTCAATCCAATAATTTGGCAAGGCCTGTTCACCGAACCAAACTAAACACCCAACTTTAAATTAGTAGGTGGTTTCCTGAAGGTTGATGTCGAGTGAGGTGAAGTCTTCTTGCAAGTTTTCACCGAACTCGCGCAGCATGTCATCTTCTTCTTCAAATAACCAGTTCAGACGAATGCTGCCTTCATTACTTGCTGCGGTATCTAATTCTTCTACAAATTTAAAAACCAGCTTGGTACTCGCAGAGTTGAAGTAACGCAGCGCGACATCAACGACGATATTGCGGCCAGAACCACCAGACAAATAAGCGCGGAGTTCTTCCATCACGCGGCCATAAAATGCGCCAGCATTTTCGGGATAAGATTCGCCCTTCATGCTCAAATGGTTTTCGTCAAACTTGAAATCGATCTCAGGAGTTTGCTTGGATGCGGGAAGATAAAAATTAGGCATGAGAACTATTCCTTAAACAGTCACTGACAGGGTAAACATTTGATGTTCGTCATTGTCGGGGGATTCGACAAACGAGAACTCGATGGGGCTAGAGGAATCACGCGCTAAAGTTAAAAGGCCAATACCTCCACCCTTACTATCTTCCTCGCCCTCTGCACGAAGCGCTTTGCGATACAAGCTTTTAATTTCATCTACGCTGAGCGTAGCTAATACTTCCAACTTACCTTGAAGTTTATCTTTGATTTTTTGGCTTACTGGATTGGTACAGGTTAACGTAAACTGACCGTCTTCACCTTCGCGACAAATGGTCAGTACACCGAAGCGGACTTCATTTTCGCTTGCATCAACAGCCGTGAGGCTATCAGCCGAGTAATGAACCACATTCTGACCCATCTCGATAAACGAACTTAATAAACGACGTTGTGTAGGGTAATTAATGTGCGCTGATTCCAAACGCAGCTTCAATGCCTCAGCACAAGCTTCAACCATTGTTTGTGAAACATAACCACGATAATAGAAAAAAACATTGTGGCCTTTGGCCATTGCATGGAAATCATTCATTGGTGCATTCATACTTTTTACACTCCACCATCAAGCCATTTCTGGCTAATTTCAATACCAACAAAAGTGATGTCATCACGGCGCATCTCATCACCCTGATAAGTCACGAAATCATGGAGAACTTGACCACCTTGACGACGCACATCGGCAATTGCGTGGCTCTTCACGCTGGCGTGAAAACGATTCCAGCCATAGGCAATTGCTTTGCGACCACCAATCTGATCACATAGACCGTCGGTTGCTGCAAAAATACGCGTACCCAATTTTAGGTCAACAGTATGGTTGGTCCACTGGTTATCAGAAGGGACATCACGGTAAGCGATACCATACTTGTCACCCTTAATAACATGCGCATGCCCTTGATCATCACGCAAGAAGATCGGAAGCTTGGCACTAGCGATGGTTGCAACTTTGTTCTTTTGATCAAAGCGAATCACGACTGCATCCAATCCATCATCCACATCGGTGACTTCGCGTGTAGGTTCGGTTTGTCCTAATACAGTTTTAACTCGACGATGCAATGCACCCAAGAAAACAGCAGGGTCTATATGATCAGCCACACCCGTAACGCGATCAGCTTCAGACAAGGCAACCAAACGATCCGCTTCTGATAACACGATAGAAGTCAATAGCGCTCCAGGAACACCATGGCCGGTGCAGTCAAACAAGCACACGAAAGGCTGGCCGTCGATCATACGAGCATAGAAGCAGTCACCCCCTACGATATCGCGTGGGTTCCAAATTAATGAATAGTGTTCACCAAAGGCTTGCTGCAAAACCAAACGTGATTCAGCATGCATAGCACCTTGAATCGTGCTGGCGTATTCAATACTGGAGGTAAGTTGGCGATGCTGTTCTTCTTGAATAGATGACATGGTTCGCAAAAGAGATAAGCCATCACATACGCCAAAAAACTTACCGTCCTGGGTAATCACAAAACCATCACGAAGAACAGAAGGACCCGCTTCAGCAGCTAACTCGGCGATATCATAAATTGGGGTATTGGCCTCAACCATCAGTGGGTTGGGATCCATAAATTCAGTGCAGGACTTACGCGCAAACAATTCACGATAAAAAGGGCGAGCCATCACATCGAGAAACAAGTTACGATCAATCAAGCCAATAGGTCTGCCATCTTGCACCACAATTTGGACGCTTAAAGTTGGAGACGATCCAAAAGCATCATTCACTTGTTTGTTGGTCACATCGACCGTAATGGTCATGGCGTCTTGGGCAACATCTCTGGCGAACTCGGGTAATACCCGAACCAAATCACTGTCGCTGATCACTCTTTCCGGCAAGGGTGCATTCATGGGGCAAGAAACTCCCTAATTAGGGGTTGAAATGGGGATGGAGTGCATCTCAAAGCGCACTGTTATTCTTCAAAGCGAACTTAAAAATACCGATAGCTCATCAGATTGGTTACTTTAGCGATGAAATATTTCAATTTTTGATTTCTATTTTTGACTATTTCTTTGCAAAAGCATTACACAAGTAAGTATTCGCTTTTTTAAGGAACCATTAATTATGTATATTGAAAGAGGAATCTATGTTACTGATAGAGGACTTCGAGTATTTCTAGTTCTCGATCACCTGTGGGACTAGGAAATCGAACTGTATCCCCAACTCGCGCTTTTAATAAGGCTCTGCCTATTGGAGATATCCAACTAATGCGCCCCTCGCTGGCATTCGCCTCATCCACGCCAACAATTTGAAAGGTCTTGACCTCTGGTTGAATCCGATCAGCATTCAACATTTCAAAGGTCACGGTTGCGCCAAAAAATACCTGATCGGTATCTTCACGTTCGCTGGGATCTACTACTTCAGCGATCTCAAGACGTTTTATTAAGAAACGTATTCTTCGGTCTATTTCCCGCAGACGCTTCTTACCATAAATATAATCTCCGTTTTCACTTCGATCACCATTTGAGGCTGCCCAAGAGACAATTTCCACCACTTTGGGTCTTTCGGTTTTAACGAGTAGGTCTAACTCCATACGCATATCTTGGTAGCCAATACGCGTCATATAGTTTTTTAGACCAGCCGGAATAGGCGCTTGCAGTTCAAGATCTTCGTCTTCATCCGAATCCGATTCTTTGGTAAAGGCCTTACTCATCGTTCACACTCAAGGCTTCTTAATATCGGCTTTCTTGATGAGATCGTCTACAAATTTCTGGCGTTGCTGATTTTGAATACTCTGCTTTAATTGAGAACGCGATTCTTCAAAAGTGGGGAGTTTAAAATCTCGCACATCATTCACTTTAATGATGTGCCAGCCTGATGGCGTTTGAATAGGAGAGGTCACCGTTTTCCCTTTTCCAAGGTTAACCATCACGTTAGAAATCACTGGAGCAATCTGCGCTGGTAAAACCCAACCTATTTCTCCGCCTTTGTGCTTTGTGGTTTCATCTCTTGAGAGTGCTTCTGCTACCTTTGCAAAATCTTCCCCTTTCCGAACTCTGCTCAGTGCATCTTTAGCTTCTGCCTCAGTCTCGAGAGAAATATCACTCACTAGGTACTGAGGTGTGGAATCTCCACCTCCAAGTAGCTTCTTCTGACGATCGTATTCTGCTTGCTCATCCTGTTCAGAAATGGGGTGTTTGCTGAAATAATCGGCCCAGAGGGATTCTGAAAGAATGTTTTTTCGCATTTCTTCCATTTTTTTCTTGAATGAGGGGGTTTTATCCATATCCAAACGAATGGCTTCTTTGCTCAGCAATTCGCGGACCACAAGCTCATTAATCACCTGATCGCGAAGCTGCGGAGAGGATTGCACTCCCTGTAGTTGAAGATTAGAAATTGCTTCATCCACGGCAACGCTAGAAATGGCCACACCATTTACAGTAACGATTGTGACAGCACTAGTGGCCTTATCTGTCTTTTTGTCTGCTGCTATCGCAGAAGATGAATACAAAGCAAATAAACCGATAGCCAACAGGGATAAGCGGTAGGGAAACGCTTTAAATGTAAAAGAAGACATAAGGTAAAAGCCTGATATTTATTAGAATGATTATATTAGCAGTTACAACACTCTCTACTAACAATCGTTTGATATTCTTAAACTTTTGACTACACTTCTTCCCCTTTTTTTGCCTTTTAACAATGACTGCCCAATGCGATATTTATCTAAGATAGCTGCTCTCGTTTCAGTGACATCCATGATCAGTGCTTGTTCTCCAATTACTGTCATCGACGTCCTAACGCCCAAAACCACCTATGAAGCTGCGAACAATCTATCTTATGGTTCTGATCCAAGACAAAAACTAAATGTCTTTCTGCCACACTCCTCAGACTTTACCGTTCCGGCCAGCGGCTATCCCGTTGTGGTTTTTTTCTATGGTGGTAGCTGGAATTTTGGTAATAAGGAAGAGTATCGGTTTGTAGGTGAAGCTCTAGCATCAAGGGGCGTCATAACAGTGATCGCAGACTACCGTTTATATCCCCAGGTTCGCTATCCTGACTTCTTAGATGATTGCGCATTGGCTGTGGGCTGGGTGAAGCATCATCTAGCCGACTATCATGGCAACCCTCTAAAACTTTATGTGATGGGGCATAGTGCCGGGGCATACAATGCCGCAATGCTCGCACTCGATGAGCGCTGGCTAAAGAAACAAGGACTGTCGCCTAGTATTTTTAAGGGATGGATTGGTCTTGCAGGACCCTATAACTTCCTGCCCATTGCAAATGATGACGTGAAACCTGTTTTCTTCCACCCACATTACCCAAAAGACACCCAGCCTATAGATTTTGTTTCAGCCTCAGCCCCTCATTCATTTCTTGCAGTAAGCCGATTTGATGTCTTGGTTGACCCCGAACGCAACACAAAAAAATTGGCTGAAAAACTCAATAGTTTGGGCGTAGAAGTAACACTTAAAGAATATTCCAGCACGAGTCACAGCACTATAGTAGGGGCTTTTGCCCGCCCCTTAAGGTTCATCGCGCCGGTGCTTGATGACGTGGTAGCTTTTGTAGAGAGAGATTAAGTCTAAACTTCACCCCCCAACTCATTTTAAGTAATTGATCAGTGCCGTCACGTTAGGAGAACCCAATCCTGTAACAGCATCCCAACCCACATCGGCCTGGCAAAACTGCGCACAACCAGAGGTTTTAGAGCCCGTTGCATCAGTATAGTTCGTACCCAGAATCACATCGTTGATGGTGTTTCCAATTTGCCCACTACCATACAAATAAGCGTTAAACCCGTAACCTCCAGTCTGCGCTTTGATCAAGCTTTTCCAGCCGTTTACGCCTGAGCCGTATGATCCAGAGTAATTGCTGGCCATTTGCGCCACTATGCCGGCCCACATTGGCGTAGCTTCACTGGTTCCGCCTATGTAGCCCAAGGTTCCATTTAAGTAATAGGGAACAGCCGATTCCATGTAACCTTGCACGTTGTTTGTAGCACTAGTCAGTCCGGAGTAGCTCGTCATGCAACTCGCTGCTTGCTTAATAATCGCTGAATAAGAGGGTGTTGAAGTCGTATTCAGAAGATTGTTAAGACAGTTCACTGGCATGACAACGTAATTCCCTATCCCTCCCGTATTAGTTCCACTCTGAGGAATGACGATCACAAGCGCGGAAGAAGTGGCTGTAGTTGTGGCGATTCCAGTACTTGTGAAGAGAGATTTTCCAGTAAGAGGAACACTACTCGCGTTGTAAAGAGCCATTCCTGGTGAGATATTTAGATAAGAGGCGTTTTGAGCTGTAACAGCCATAAGGTAGGAACCCGCGGCAATGCTTGCAGTCCAGTTACCATAGGTTCCAGGGTCTGCATTCGCAGAAACATCTGGCATACCCCGATAACCTGCCAGAGTGCATAGTCGTCCTGCTAATCCGTTGCTTACACCTGAACTATTAAATCCCCCACAGGCAGATATAGAGGTATTGGCCGCCACCGCAGTAGTCTGGGCTGTAGGGGTAGTAATAATATATGTCCCCGTTTTTCCGGACCCTGTTCCTAATGCTGAAATATAGCTTCCTGAAATAACTTTTGAACCCACAATATAATTCCCAACAGATAAAGTCCCTGCGGTGATGCTACTTACCGTCATGGTGGCCGTACAGACACTTGGGCTTCCCGAGCACGATCCCGTCGCAATACTCCCCACAAACGAAGACCCCCCTTGACTACTTAGGTAAGAACTCTGATAGGACGGAATAGCTTCATAGATACTAGGTCCACCACCGCCATTTGCCCAAGCCGTCTCACCGACACCAGCAATACTAGAAGTTGATGTTCCACCTACCGCAGTGACATAGGGCGAAGCAGCAGGGTAACTCTTGTTTGACCCCCAATCGCCTGCATCTCCTGTGGCAGCAAGAAAAGTGACGCCATAACTTGCAATCTGACTTTTAAACTTTGCATCGTAGTAAGCGTCATAACTCGATGAAGGCTCATTGCCACCGTAGCTCATCGAAACAGCTACTACATTCGATAAAGAAGCTGCCAAGGCTTGGCCCGCAGCCAAATTAGAGTCAGAGGGGGCAATGACCAGAACAATACTCGCCCTAGGTGCAAATGCATGAGCCCACTGCGTATCTAATGCAATTTCACCTTGCCAATCAGAATAAGTGCTACTGGTTGTCGCTCCACCACTCATATCGATCACGGTTATAAATGGCGTTGATGGATTGCAACCACTCCCTAATCCAGACGTTGTACTTGTGCATGTAGTAAGTGTAGGCAAACCATAAGCAGCACTGAATTTGGCTAAATCCGATATCACTGTGGCAGCAGGCGAACCCGGCGCATCTACAATTGCAATGACTGTGCCATACCCACCCGCAGACAATGAAGAACCTGTTAAAAATTGGTTATTGGGGTTGTATCCTGTAGTACCTGGAATGGTGTAATGCGAGTAGAAATTAGTCGGGGTGTATGAACCGCCAGCGCCAGATGGACTTGTACTTGGTGCGTTGAGAGCAGGTGTGCCCGTTAAGGAAGAAATATCATCTCCCCCTCCTCCGCATGAGGTCAACATCACCACACCTACCAAAACCAATACATTCACCAAAAGCTTTTTCATCGTTTTTTCTCACTTTTATCCATCTTCTCAATTGAAAACGGTTAAGTTCTTTTAAAAATTTGCAGTTGCACAATACTTAAATTACGCGTATTTCACACCGTAAAGCGTTTCAATCTGTTCGTAAAGACTTTTTAAATCCATATTGAGACATATTTCACACTTAATATCTGATTTAAAGTCATAGTTTGGTATTGTTTTGAAACATTAAACTTAGGGATTGATATGAATAAATTATTGCTAGCAGGAGCTTTATTTGCCGTTTCATCTTCTTTAGCTCATGCGGCTTGTTCAGGCCCCATGAATTACAAGCTGACAACCCTGCAGGGCCAGCCAGCTGATTTGTGTGAATATCACGGCAAGGTAGTCATGGTTGTGAACACTGCTAGCTATTGCGGTTTCACCCCTCAGTACAAAGCGCTCGAAGCCATTTACGAAAAATATAAATCTGAAGGATTCGTGGTGCTAGGATTTCCAGCCAATGACTTTGGTGGACAAGAGCCAGGCTCAAATGCAGAGGTCGCTGATTTTTGCGAGCGAACATACAAAGTTAAATTTCCAATGTTTTCGAAATCGAGCGTAGTTAAGGGTGGAGATAATCCAGTAATTACAGAACTCGCTGCTAAAACGGGGCAATGGCCAGAGTGGAACTTCCACAAATATTTGATTGATCGATCGGGTAAAGTTGTGATCAACTATTCAAGCAGAGATAACCCTGCAACTCCTGCGATTACCAATCAAATCGAAAAACTTCTTAAAGCTGAACCCTGATCTATTTGGGCGCATTTGTCATTTTCGTGAGTTGCGCCCGATCCATTTTTCCTACCGTGGAATGAACAAGCTTTCCCTTTGGATCAAAGATATAAGTAGCAGGAAGACCAGCCACACCGGTATTTCCTGCTATTTCTTTGGCGAGATCATCATTACCCAATACGATGGGATAGTGAACACCGACAGATGATGCGTATTTTGTAACCTCTTTCGCTTCATCCCAATCCATCGCCACGCCTATAACCTGGAGATCTTTAGATTTACGTGACTGCCATTCGGCTTCAAAATCTGGCATCTCTTTTAAACACGGCGCACACCAGGTTGCCCAGAAATTTACTACCACCCATTTGCCTTTGTAAGCAGTTAGCTTGTGTTGAACACCCGCCATATCATTGAGAGCAAAATCTGCCGCGTGCGCAGAAAACACATACATTGCAGCGAGACTCAAACCAAGAATGTATCCAAGAAAACGCTTATGAAAAGATTGCATGAGATCTGTTTTAGCCTTGCAGTTTTAAGTGGGTGTTAAGGGGAGCCTTCAATAATTCTATTAGATGTGCAGCAACGGAGCGCCCAAGTGCCGCCGGGTTGTAGCCCCCTTCTAAGGTAGAAATCACCCTACCCTCCGCATGCGTTTGAGCCACTTCCATCAGAAGTCTGGTCACAAACGCATAATCTGTTTCCCAGAGATCTAGCCCTCCCAAAGGATCATCATGGTGGGCATCAAACCCTGCTGAGATCAAAATCATCTGGGGCTTAAATGCATTAAGTGCAGGAATCCAATGTTGCTCTATCGCCTCTTGGAACTTTAATGACCCCGAACCTGACTTTAATCCCACATTGATCATATTCGGATTACAGGCATCCCCCCCCTGATAAGGGTAGAAAGGATGCTGGAAAGTTTGACACAGCAACACCCTCTCGTCTTTTGCAAACATATCGGCAGTTCCGTTGCCGTAGTGCACATCAAAATCACAGATGGCGATGCGCTCTAATTCCCATGCTTCTAGTGCATGCGCAGCCCCTACCGCTACCGAGTTGAAAATGCAAAACCCCATCGCACGATGGGGCAGAGCATGATGGCCGGGAGGACGCACTGCGCAAAATGCATTGTCTGCTTCAGCCCGCATGACTTGATCTACCGCCAACACCACGGCACCAGAAGCATAGCGAGCAGCGGCGAGACTGTGCCTATTGAGTGAGGTATCCCCATCCAAAGAATACCGTTCATCCTCGCCCACTCTGATCTCAAGAAGCTCCTCTAGATATTGAGGAGTATGCACACGCAGTAACTCCTCTTCGCTTGCGAGTGGCGCCTTCCAGTGGTCTAGCTGTTCATGCAATCCAAATGATTGTAGTTCTTTGAGAATGGCAGATAAGCGAACAGGGCTTTCGGGGTGTCCACTGCCCATATCGTGTTTCAAACAATCCGGATGCGTAATGAATGATGTGGTCACTTAAACTCCCAGAAAACCCAAGGGGGTTAGAAGTGGTTTTCAATCAACATTTCAGACCGAGGAATAAAGCCAGGTTTAGGCCATGCAGCTTGCGTCGCTTTCCCGATCACCAGCATGGCAGCAACAGCATAATCCTTTGGCAAATGAATCAGTTCGGCAACTTTTGCAAAATCAAAACCGACCATCGGACAAGAATCATAGTTCATCGCCTTGGCAGAGAGCATCATTGTCTGTAGCAAAATACCTGCTGAACGCATGGCTTCATCACGCTGTAACTGTTCATTACCTGAATAAAAGGGATGAATCCACGGCACTAAAATATCCTGAGCTTGTTTTGGGGCATTCACCCAATATCTTGAAGGATTTTTTTCCCATGCCTTTACATCTACGGTAAGCACAAAAAGCAAAGATGCATCGGTGACTTGGGCTTGATCGTGTGCAGCTGCTCGAAGTTTGGTTCTTAACGCTTTATCGCTCACATTGACTAGACGCCAGTGCTGAATGTTGAATGAGGAAGGAGCCTGCATAGCCAAATCAATGAATTGATCAAACTCCTGAGCAGTGATCTGATGATTAGGATCGAAGTGTTTCACAGCTCTGCGTTGACGTATTGCATCTAATGTATTCATTTTTTTCGCTTTAAAAGTTTAGAGGTGGATTGATGAGAACTTATTGATATATAGCGGGCGACATCAGGTCTCCAGCGGGGCACAACTCATTGGGTCTATTTCCTACTCACCAAATATTTTACACCTTGGGAACCGTATCGCTCCGAATGTACTTGACAGGGCATGAGATGAAAAATGTCTCCGGGCAAATATTCCGTGCTCGTGCCATCTATGACTATGCAGATACTACCTTCGATAATGAGTGCCTTCGACTCAAAAGGATGGTCATGCACATCCATCAATCCTGATTCACGTTCAATTAGAACGGGTTCAGGCAATCCATCCTGAGCAAGCAATTTTAAAAAAGCATCTTTATCCATTTTATTTAGCTCCAAAAGCAGCCAATACATTTGCAAATAATGACTTCTTTTTTCGAGTCAACAGCATACGGGATAAGATATACATCATTGCACGTCAGAACGTAGTTAATTTCAATGGATACAGCTTCACGCCAACCACAATATGACAGACCTACCCAATATTGACTTTGATCTATTCAAGTCCCCCAATCTTGATGAAATTCAAGCTCCCACTGTGCTGAATCATGCTCCCAAAATATTGCTTCTTTATGGATCGCTAAGAGAAAGATCTTTTAGCCGTCTTCTCGCAGAAGAAGCCGAAAGAATATTAAGAGCAATGGGTTGTGAAACAAGGTTTTTTAATCCCACGGGATTACCGCAAGTAGACGATGCACCCGAAACGCATCCAAAGGTAGTGGAACTCAGAGAACAAGTTGTATGGGCAGAGGGAATGGTTTGGAGTAGTCCTGAACGCCACGGAGCAATGACAGGACTCATGAAGTCACAAATCGATTGGATACCTTTGAGTGTTGGAGCAATCAGACCCTCGCAAGGCAAGACTCTTGCTCTCATGCAAGTCAGTGGTGGTTCGCAATCGTTTAATGCTGTTAATCAGATGCGAATTTTAGGAAGATGGATGCGGATGATCACTATTCCCAATCAATCTTCTGTCCCCAAAGCGTTTTTAGAATTTGATGAGAGTAATCGAATGAAGCCTTCAGCCAATTACGATCGTGTAGTTGATGTAATGGAGGAGCTGGTTAAATTCACTTTACTCACTCGCTCTATTTCAGGATACCTTACCGATCGCTACAGCGAGAGAAAGGAGAGCGCCGAGGAATTGACGAAACGAGTGAACCAAACATCAATTTAAACTGGGCGGCCCGGGGCGGAATCGACCAGAGCCTAGGATGCGTAAATCCGCACTTAGACGAATGCCCAGTTCATTCGAAGTGAGACCACATTCTTAAGATTCGTACCGTCTTCTCCTTGCGCAAAATTTCATACACTAAGCGATGTTGAATATTAATTCTGCGTGAGTAAGCCCCTTTTAGATCGCCAACCAACTTCTCATAAGGCGGCGGATTTTGGAGGGGGTCTACTTCCAAAATATCCAATATTGCCTGGGCTTTATCTTTAAGGCCAGTTGCTGATAGTTTTTTAGCATCCTTAACGGCATATTTGGAATAAGCTAAATTCCAAGTTACCACTTCAACGCCTTTTTACTTTTAGTAATAGGCTCGGCCATACTATCTTTAATTGACTCACGCATCCTAGGAATTGCCAATAGATACAGCGTCTCCTGAATGGCGCTCCAATCTTCTTCAGAGACTAAGACAGCATTTGCCCGCTTACCAGAAATGACTATTGGCTTATGTGACTCTGCCGCCTGATCAATCAAACGGTAGAGACCTGCTCGAGCTTCGCTTGCAGTTAATGTTGCCATGATTTCGCTCCTTTTCAATATAGTACGCAAAAACGTACGCTTTTTCAAGTGACCATCTCATCCGCTCAACAAAAGAAATGCCCCGCAGAAGCGGGGCATAATTTGAGTTAGGTGGCCCGGGGCGGAATCAATCAGGGCCTAGGATGACCTAAATCTATCTCTAGACTGTCGTTTCAAATAACATTAACTTTGGCTTTTATGCGCTCATCAAATTTTTGTCGGCTAATTACATAACGCTCATGTTGGCCCTTAGAAATCAAATCAATGCCATCGTGAGCCTCTACATTAAAAATTAGTCTTTTGCCCTCTACGGCGATCAACTCAACTGTGGCAGTAACCTCTAGACCAGCTGGTGTTGCCGCCTCATGGCTCACATTAATGTGCGTTCCTAATGTTTGCTCTTGCGGCCAATCCAAATGAGGATTGATAGCTTTAATACAAGCCCACTCTAAAAAGCCCACTAAATAGCCCGTTGCGAACACCTCAGGCATAGCAACAAACTCTTCTGACTCAGGATACAGAGAGGGGACTGTTTTTGATTTTGGAACCTTAAATTTGTGCTCATATTTAATGCCGGGTTTTAAAGAATCTTTCATCATTTGTCTTGATCAATATGATTAATGATTAATTTAGCATCCCTAACCCTACCAAGCCCCGAATAAAAATACCACCCGAGGGTGGTTTTGTTGTTTCTTGGTGGCCCGGGGCGGAATCGACCAAGACCTCAGGAGATTCTCATCCTACCTCTAGACTACTTCCAGATAAGGTTCAATTTCTTATGCGAAGCGGCGCAATCTCTCAAATAAAGATTAATGAGGCTTTGGTAAGGAATGCCAACTTCTTCTGAAACAGATTTGAAGTAGCTCACTGAATCCTCGTCCAATCTAATGGTTATGGGCTTCTTGAGCATAGAAGCATATGGGTTTTTACGAGCCTTTGAGAAATCATATTCTTTACGCATCTTCATCACCTTTAATAAGCTTTTGACTCTTTAGGGGTTGCCTTACGAGCCGAAATAATACGAACGAC
>CAIVHB010000076.1 GCA_903905585.1 uncultured Ferrovum sp.
GAATAGTACTATCCCGGCCCTCCATACGGAGGGCCCGCAGCACCCACACCTATCGATTGATTATCTTGTTAAAGAGCGGTCGCTACGCAGTAAAAGTACTTACCTGAGCGACGAAAGACAGCAAGTATGAGGCGTATTTAAAAAGCTGTCAACGATATGGCTTACAAAATTACAACCGAATTCAAAACTGGGCTTGGAAAAAATCAACACCGCCCCCAGTTACTAAGCAACATTTTATTACCCTCATTAAGAGCCCATATGACAACAACTCTTTTCACTCCTCTTAAACTTGGCAGCTTAAATCTTCCCAATCGTTTGATCATGGCTCCGCTCACCCGCAGCCGAGCAGGCGCAGGCAATGTCCCTCATGCCCTGAATGCGCTCTACTATGCTCAACGTGCGAGTGCTGGGCTCATCATCAGCGAAGCCACCCAAGTGTGTCCCGAAGGTCAGGGTTACCTGTCCACCCCCGGGATCCATACAGCAGAGCAAGTGCATGGTTGGAAGCAAGTCACTGATGCGGTTCATGCCGCAGGGGGTCGCATCATTTTGCAGCTATGGCATGTAGGCCGTATTTCTCATCGGAGTTTTCAGCCTGGCGGTGCGCTTCCTGTTGCTCCCTCTGCTATTCAGCCTAAAGGTCAGGCCTATACCCTTGATGGTTTTGTTGATCTTGAGACCCCTCGCGCCCTAGAAGCCAGCGAAATTCCCGCAATCGTTAAAGCTTATGCAGACGGAGCAAAAAATGCGATGGCAGCAGGTTTTGATGGCGTAGAAATTCACGGCGCTAACGGCTATTTAATCGATCAGTTCTTGCGTGATGGCTCCAATCACCGCACGGACCAATATGGTGGCTCGATTGAAAATCGTTCGCGCTTCCTCTGCGAAGTCATTGCAGCAGTCACCGCAGCAGTAGGCGCGGACAAAACGGGCTTAAGAATTTCGCCCGAGCAAGCCTTTAACGATATGTCTGATCGCGCGCCCCAATCCCTCTTTGAGCATGTAGCAAAATTAGCTAAAGATGCCAAGCTGGCCTTCTTGCATGTGCTAGAACACGACCAAATGGGTGGCCCAGGAGCAGGCGTAGATTACGCAGCAATCAAGAAAGCGTTTGGTGGGGTATATATCGCCAACCTGAACTACGATAAAGCCAAGGCAGAATCAGCGATTGCAAAGGGCAATGCCGATGCGGTTGCATTTGGTCGTGCATTCATCGCCAATCCAGATTTGGTGACCCGCTTACAACTCCATGCCCCCCTCAACGAAGGCGATGCGAATAGTTTTTATGGCGGTACAGAAGTGGGATATACAGACTATCCCATACTGAATAAAATCTAATTCACTGGGTTCTTAAAATTAAGCGGCGTACCCAACATTGGGGGCGCCGTTTTTTTTGCTTTAGCGCCTTTCTTTTAATGCAGGTAAGCACCACACCACTGCCCCAATGGCAGCAAATAAGCCACACCCCACAAATACAGGAACATATCCCATTAAAGGAATCATTGTCCCTGCGGCTAAAAAAGAATAAGCACTCGATACAGCGCGCTGACCTCCTTCCATCATAAAGCGTGCTTTAAAAAAATCCTGCGGCCACCGACTTTTAATCCAAATCAAACTCGCCGGATAGAACACGCCAAAACTTAAGGCATGGACACTTTGTAAAGTTGCTGCACACAACATACTGGAACAACTTGGTGTTAAGGCCCAACGCGCAGCAGAAATCAGGCAGCACCAGAACATCGCTCGTTGCAATGGGGCGCGTTCTAGCCACCGTGTTGAAGCGCCCATCGCAAAAAATTCGGCCAACACAGCCCACGCACTCAACAATCCGGCCTGAGTAGCCGAATGACCTCCAGCCATCCACATCGCGCCAAACCAAGCTGTAGATTGATTCTCAGCAACACGTTGAAAAGTAATTCCAAGCAATGCAACTGCCAATGCCCATTTTGGAAAGGAAACTTCAATCAATGAATTGCCTGTCTGAGTCCTTGCAATAGAACTGACGGGTTCGATCTCCTGTTTGACGTTCGCTAACATGGCAGAAACGCTTACCGGTTCAATTTCTCCCGCATCGGGTGCATTGAGTTGTACGGGTACCCTATGGCCTACCCCATGCGTTCGCTCATAACGCATCAGAATCAAGCTACATAGACCAAAGCCCACCGCAACCACAGCGAGAAGCGTTTCTAGCGCAGTAATCCCACCCATCCTATCCAACAACATTCCACCAAAACCCGCAGCAAGCAAGAACCCCAATGATCCCCATTTGCGCGAAGCACCAAACTCATGCGCACGCCCCTGAGCGGTCAATTCTTCAATCATGTAAGTCTCAGCCAAGCCATAGGAGCCTGCTGCGGCCATCGAACCTATTGGCAAAACAAAAGGAAGCAGTGAGGAATCCAATACAGGAAGGGAATATGCCAATACCGCCGTGAAGGCCCAAATGCCCAGCGCAGTCGTAAAGCCAAAATATTTCCATGTCCATTGCGCTAAGGGCAACGCCACAAAATAAACCAAAGATGAGAGCGCAAGACTCGCAGCAGCCCAATCTGGAGATGACTGCATCAAGCGCGCAGGGCCAAAGGTCACCCACAAACCATAGATGGCAAAGAAGCTTCCATAAAATAAACTCCAAGGCGCCATCTTTTTATTTCATCTCACTCGTACTAACACGCGATACGCTCTCTGGGCGCAATGGCACTTCAAGAAAAATCCACATCATTGTCACGAGTCTCACATTCTAAATTGACGCTGATCATAGTCCAAGGCTACATTGCAATGCATATTAGGCATAGAGAGAAAAATGAATGACGACCGAGATCTCGGAAAAAGATGTAGCGCACAACCTAGCCATGAAAGCGTTAAAAGAAGAACAGGATCGCAAGGTTGCCGAGGCGAAACCAAGTGGTGGTTTATTGATGGTGCACACTGGAGACGGTAAAGGTAAATCCACCTCGGCCTTTGGTATGGCTATTCGCGCCCTAGGCTGGGGGCATTCAGTTGCCATCGTGCAATTCATTAAAGGTAACTGGGAAACCGGCGAGCATCGTTTTTTTCAGTTGATGCGTGATCAGATTCAATTCCATGTCATGGGTGAAGGTTTTACCTGGGACACACAAGACCGTTCGCGCGATATAGCCGTTGCAGAGAAAGGATGGGAAACAGTAAAAACACTTCTTGCCGATCCCTCTTTGAATCTTCTTGTGTTAGATGAATTAAATGTCGCAATCCATTATGAGTACCTCAACATCACAACCGTATTGAATGATCTGAAAACGCGTAGCCCCCATCTACACATCTCGATTACAGGACGCGATGCCCACCCAGACTTAATAGCTGCAGCCGATCTGGTCTCTGAGATCAAACCCATCAAGCATCCTTTTGACAAAGGCATCCTGGCTCAAGCCGGAGTAGATTATTGATGTTGCGCTTAAGACTATGGCGTGCCATTGCACTCATGGTCATTTTCACAATCATAGGGGCCAGTCAATGGAGTTACGCTGCCCCCACCCGCATCGTATCGATCAATCCATGTCTTGATCAAATTCTGATTGAAGTGGCAGACCCCCAGCAAATCTCAGCACTCAGCTACTACTCTCTCGACCCTCGCAGTTCATTAATGATAGAGCGGGCAAAACATTTCCCCAGCACATATGGAAGCGCGGAAGAAGTCATGGCTTTAAAGCCAGATTTAGTACTCGCCAGCGAGTATTCTTCTCAAGCAACATTACGAACTCTAAGAAAACTAAATGCAAACTTAGCGCTGTTTGCTCTTCCCAATTCGATTGAGATCAGCGCACAACAAGTCACACGTATCGCAGAATTGGCAGGACACCCTGAGCGCGGCATCGCACTGAATCAGCGCATCAACGAAGCCCTAGCAAAAGCCAAAATACAGTCTCTTAA
>CAIVHB010000077.1 GCA_903905585.1 uncultured Ferrovum sp.
CATATTGCGACAGGAAAATGCCAGGCATTGATCGTACCCGTTGCAACAGCCATGTATCGCTTGGCACCACGAGAATATCTCGCGGCCCGAACCTTTGAGGTTTTCAAGGGTAAGCCTTTGCCTCAAGAAGCATTCCGCAGTCAATTAACCCTTGCGGGCTATCACCACGTTCAGCAAGTGATGAGCCCCGGTGAATATTGCGTCAGGGGGGGCTTAATCGATCTATTCCCTGCTGGCAGCACACTGCCATTTCGGATTGAATTACTGGATGAAGATGTAGAAACAATTCGTACCTTTGATGTAGATACCCAACGCACGGTGTATCCCGTCAGCGAAATCCGCCTTCTTCCTGCGCGCGAATTTCCCACTGATGAATCTGGGCGCATCGGCTTTCGTGAACGTTTCAGAGATTACTTTGAAGGGGATCCTTCTCGCGTCAAAATCTACAAAGACATCAGCAGCGGAATTGTGCCCGGAGGTATTGAATATTTTCTGCCTTTATTTTTTGATCAAACTGAAACGCTGTTTGATTATCTTCCAGCCAATGCTTTATGCATCACACATGGGGATGCGGCGCATGCTGCCCAAGAGTTTTGGGAGTCTGCACGTTCACGTCATGAGGTGCTCAAAGGCGATCGCACCAGACCTGTCATGGCACCCAAAGACATCTTTCTTCAGGAGGATGAATTCTTCACGCGCCTCAATGCATGGCCACGTTTTGAAATGCCAGCACCCGCAGGAGCCCACACCGATCTTGCTCAAGCTGATGGGGGTTCGCAATTCCATGAATCTAATCGTGCGGAACGTACCTTACCTTCTGAACTCGCTGCTTTGATTGTTCAAAGCATCCCACTTCCTAATATTGAAATCCAGCGAAGTGCTGATCATCCCTTAGATCGACTGGATCATTTTCTTTCTCAAAATCAGGGGCCCATTTTACTTGTAGCCGAAAGCTTGGGCCGAAGAGAAACGATCAGCCAACTGTTGATCGAACACAATATTGAAATCACCACTTGTGATGATTGGGCTAGCTTTTTGAGCTTACGCCCAGCGCTTGGTTTGACAGTGGGGCCTCTCGCCGCTGGATTTATTGCTCCACTAAATGCGTTCTGCATTCTCACTGAAGCAGAGCTCTATGCAACGCAGGTAAGGCAAAGTCGCCGTCGCGACGGCCGCCAAAGAAGCAATAACGAAAGCATGATTAAAGACCTCTCAGAGGTCCGACTTCATGATCCCGTTGTACACATTGAACATGGAGTAGGTCGCTACATGGGCCTGCTCAATATGGATATGGGTGAAGGCGAGAATGAATTTCTTCAACTCGACTATGCCGATGGAGACAAACTCTATGTTCCCGTCTCTCAACTCCATCAGATCAGCCGGTATACCGGCGGCCCACCAGAGTCTGCGCCCCTCCATAAACTGGGCTCTGGCCAATGGGATAAAGCTAAACGTAAAGCAGCCCAACAGGTGCGAGATACCGCCGCAGAGTTGCTAGATCTTTATGCCAAACGTGCTGCACGCCAAGGATTCTCTTTCCCACTCAAGGAAAGCGAATATGCTCAGTTTGCATCAGGTTTTCCATTTGAAGAGACCCCTGATCAACGCGCCGCAATTACTGCAGTGATGGACGACATGGGATCGGGTCGCCCCATGGATCGCCTGATTTGCGGTGACGTGGGCTTTGGTAAAACTGAAGTCGCTATGCGCGCTGCTTTTCTTGCTGTCAATGCAGGCAAGCAAGTGGCTGTTCTGGTCCCTACCACTTTGCTAGCCGAACAACACTTTCAGAATTTCAGTGATCGTTTTGCCGAATGGCCGGTGAAAGTTGCCGAGCTCTCTCGGTTTCGATCCGCCAAAGAAACCACCATCAATCTCGCTGGCCTAAAAGCAGGCAGCATCGATATCGTTATTGGAACCCACAAACTGATTGGCGAGGGGATCGAGTTCCATAATCTTGGCTTAGTGATTATCGATGAAGAACATCGCTTCGGAGTCCGACAGAAAGAACGTCTTAAAGCTTTGCGCGCAGAAGTAGATGTTTTAACACTCACAGCCACACCGATTCCTAGAACATTGGCCATGAGCATGGAAGGCTTGCGCGATTTTTCAGTGATTGCCACAGCACCACAGAAACGATTAGCCATTAAAACCTTTGTCTATCCCTACTCCGAATCCGTGATTCAAGAAGCGTGTTCACGTGAGCTTAAGCGCGGAGGGCAGCTTTATTTTCTGCATAACGAAGTGGACACCATTGAGAACATGCGCGAGCGGCTCACCGCTTTAGTGCCAGAAGCACGTATTGCCGTCGCACACGGTCAACTCCCAGAACGTGAACTCGAACGCGTGATGCGTGACTTTTACCATCAGCAGTATAACGTGCTGCTGTGCTCTACCATTATTGAGACCGGCATTGATGTGCCGACGGCTAATACCATCATCATGCATCGAGCCGATAAGTTCGGTTTGGCTCAATTGCATCAGCTGCGGGGTCGGGTAGGGCGTTCACATCATCAGGCTTATGCCTATCTCCTAACCCCGCCTTCTGAAGCACTCAGCGCCCAAGCCAAAAAACGCTTAGAAGCGATTCAGATGATGGAGGAACTCGGTTCTGGTTTCTTCCTTGCCATGCATGATCTTGAGATTCGTGGTGCGGGAGAAGTCTTGGGTGACTCTCAGAGCGGCGAGATTCAGCAGATTGGTTTTGGGCTTTATGCAGAGATGCTAAACAATGCCGTTCGGGCCATGAAGAAAGGCAAAATTTGGAATGAAGAAGAACCCCTTGGCGTAACGACTGAAATCAATTTACATGCCCCCGCCTTATTGCCATTAGATTACTGTGGCGATGTGCATGAACGACTGATCATCTATAAACGTTTAGCAAACTGCGAAGAAGAACATCAATTGGAAGACATGCGCGAAGAGTTGATTGATCGCTTCGGTTTAGTTCCCGAATCCACTCAGCTGTTACTCGAATGCCATCGTATTCGTCTATCGGCACGTAGATTGGGCATTCGTAAAGTGGATGCCAATGGTGAAAGTATTCGTTTGCAGTTCGACAAGACCACTTCTCTGGAACCTGAAGATCTCATTATGATGTTGAGCACCCACCCCAACTGGAGATTAGACGGGCAGGATAGAATCAAAGTATTGATTGCGGGTGAGGCAGCCTTGGTTCGTGCAGGACAGACCAAGGGCATTATCAAAGAATTGAGCATTCGCCTGCGTCAGCCCACTTAAAAAATAGAGTCTGGGGTGATACGAAGCCCAAAAGACACAAAAAAATTGACCCAAGGGTTACGTTTACATAGTCGGATAATCATGGGGCTTTCAAAAAAAACATCTTTTTAATTCAATGAAAGATATTAACTGGGGAGAATGGAGCTATAAGTGACAAAAGCCTTACGTTCTAGAAAGCTTTAACTTAACGGATGACAAAACTTAATACAAAAACACTCTATTGAATACTTAGTACTCTGGGTCGGCCGATAACGCAGTTGTATTAGCACTTTTTTGAACAACTGACATTAACGGGGCAAAGACTTTGGGTGTACCTGCAACGATCGTTCCTGATTCTAAGAAATTTTCTCCCCCCTCAAAATCAGCA
>CAIVHB010000078.1 GCA_903905585.1 uncultured Ferrovum sp.
GTGGTCATGAATGGCTGGGAGATTGGGGGCGGTTCAGTGCGTATCCACCGCGAGGAAGTTCAGTCTGCTGTATTCCGTGCCTTAAATATCGGCGCCGAGGAAGCCAAAGCAAAATTTGGATTCTTGCTCGATGCCTTGCAGTATGGCGCGCCCCCTCACGGCGGTATTGCGTTTGGTTTTGATCGGCTCACCGCAATGATGTCAGGTGCAGAACAGATTCGTGATGTGATTGCCTTCCCCAAAACTCAGCGCGCGCAATGTATGTTGACTGATGCACCTAGCCCAGTGGATGAAAAGCAACTGCGCGAATTGCATATTAAATTACGCTAAGCTGGAGCAAAAATGACCACCTATAAAATACCGATTTCGGTTCTGGTGGTCATTCATACCTCCGATTTACAGGTGCTGATGCTTGAACGGGCTGCGCATCCTGGGTTTTGGCAATCGGTGACAGGTAGCCTAGATGCTGAAGATGAACCGCTGATGCAAACGGCGATTCGTGAAGTGGGTGAAGAGACCGGGCTAGATGCTCACGCGGCGGGCCATATTCTCAGAGACTGGAAGCAGTCAGCCAGCTACGACATCTACTACGAATGGAAGCATCGTTTTGCGCCGGGCGTTGAGAAAAACCTAGAACATGTATTTAGCTTAGAAATTCCATCGCCCGTGCGCGTCACCCTTTCACCCCGCGAGCACATTTCCCAAATGTGGCTACCCTATCCCGAGGCCGCCGCCAAAGTCTTCAGTCCCACCAATCGCGACGCCATCCTCGCGCTTCCTCAGCGCGTTAAGAATTAAAGCAGTCTTAAATTTTGGTCTTTCGCGCCTTTGACGCTCATCGGAGAAATTCTTTGGTCGAGGGTAACTAAGGTGCAGTTGCGTTGAACTGCTAAGCCAAGAAGATACAAATCAGTGATCTGAGAGTGGCTGAAAACGCGCGACCATGTAACCAAATCGCCTGTTACTAAAGAGTAATCATCTGCCCAAAACTCAACATCTTTATCGGCATAAATTTCAGCAAGTTTTTTTACCACAACATCAAATCCTGCTGGGCCAAACTTGCTGTAATTGGGTAAATTGAGAATACGAATAACACCGTTTTCAATAATAGGACAACTTGCAATCTGAATATTTGGAGTCTCAAAAAATTGGGTAACATTCTGATTAAAAACATGAGACTCATCTAACAGAGCAATCCAAACATTAACATCAAGCAGATAGCGCAATCTTATATTCCCTCAAAATCCATTAAATCTCGAACATGATCATTCGTGATCAGTTCATCTCTTGAGGGAAGTACAGCGTACTTGCTCTTGGGTTCCTGAAGGATATAAGTATTAGCTTGATTCGCTCTTATACCCTGCCTAACTAAATCAGAAACCACTTCACCAATAGAAGTTTTTTCTCGCAGAGCTTTGGAGCGCACAAAGAGGAATACATCATCGTCGATAGAAAGGGTTGTTCTCATTTTTTTGTCAGTTAACATCAAAACATCAATATAGCATCATTGCAGTGCTAAAAAAATATTTGGTCCAAATGGATAGGGCTGCGGCAGCGCACAAAAGCGTTACAATTTCTGAATATTATTTTTTGAGGCCCGAGATGACCGCCAACACCACCGCCGAACAAAAAGCCAAGGTTCTGATCGAAGCGCTGCCTTATTTGCAACGCTTTCATAACCGTACCATCGTCATCAAATATGGCGGCAACGCCATGACCGATGTCACGCTGCAAGAAAGCTTTGCGCGCGACATCGTTCTACTTAAATTGGTGGGGATTAATCCCGTTGTTGTTCATGGTGGAGGCCCCCAAATCGGCGCGATTCTGAATCGTGTCGGTAAGCAGTCTGAGTTCATTCAAGGTATGCGTGTAACCGATGAAGAAACGTTAGATGTTGTAGAGATGGTGCTAGGGGGCTTGGTGAATCAGGACATCGTAACCTTCATCAATAAGCAGGGTGGTAATGCGGTGGGCCTGACCGGCAAGGACGGTAACTTCATCCATGCCCGCAAACTGATGCTCAGCAATCCCGCCACAGGAGAAGAAGATATCGATATTGGCCAGGTGGGAGAAGTGGTGCGAATTGACCCTGACATCATCAACCTGCTCTCTAGCCGAAACTTTATCCCCGTCATCGCCCCTCTTGGTGTGGGTGAAAATGGCGAAGCCTATAATATCAATGCCGACCTCGTAGCCGGTAAGCTCGCTATTACGCTTCAAGCAGAAAAACTGCTTTTGCTCACGAATACCGCAGGTGTTCTCGATAAGGAAGGTAAAGTCTTGACGGGTTTGAGCGCCAGTCGCGTTCAAGAATTTATCGCAGATGGCACCATCTCGGGCGGTATGCTGCCCAAAGTAGCTTGCGCCCTTGACGCCGTTCAGAATGGTGTTCGTACCGCGCACATCATTGATGGCCGTGTGCCCAACTCTGTGCTGCTAGAAGTACTCACCGACGAAGGCATTGGCACCCTGATCCGAGGGGCGGCTGCGAACCGTATTGCATCCTGAGTCTTATCACGCACTATTGATGACCAATTAGCCACAAAACTTGAACGCTCCAGAGGCTGGATCGTAAAAGAAGTCTTCACCGACTGAGTCGCCCACGAGGAAGAACGCAACCTCCTCACCCGAGAGAGTATGGAAGATGTCATAGCAGGTCGCGTCATTGATCACAAATTAGTTCAGGCTTGGGCAAAAAAAGCCTAGGCACAGACAATCCATTGCGAAAGCATAAAAAGTCGAGTTGATTGCATAAACCTAAACCCAATAGGCGGAGCTGGTCATGAGTTTTGCGGTGGCTTGCATGGCCAGCTTTAAAGGTGCAGGCATGACGGCAGCACCCCGCGATTCAGCCATGTCGGCATGCGCAGCCTCTTCTTTCTGCATGGTTTCTACTATGGCGCGTGATCGAAGGTCCTCGGTAGGCAAGGAGGACATATGAGAATCAAGGTGGCTTTCGACTTGACGCTCAGTTTCTACCAGAAAAGCCATATTCCATTGATCACCCGCCAGCGCAGAGGCCGCCCCCATTAGAAAAGAACCGGCATACCAGAGAGGATTCAGAAAACTAGGGCGATCACCGAGTTCCTTTAAACGCTGGGCGCACCAAGCCAAGTGATCCCACTCTTCTTGTGCGGCATGATCTAAGGCAAGGCGCGTATCCGAACCCTTAGCAAATAGCGCTTGGCTTTGATACAGGGCTTGAGCACATACCTCGCCCGTATGATTCACGCGCATCAACCCACCGGATGTCTTGCGGGAGGCATCAGACATTTCTACATCAGGAACCGACTCGGCAGGATAGGGGCGAGTCGCCCGAGCGGGAAGCGCAAACACGCGCAGCGAGCGATCAAATGCCAAAATGGCTTGTTCAAGGGGGCTCATGATGGAGTCGAGTAATGGATAGAATTTTAAATTTTAACATTGTGGTTAAAACGCCATGATCCAAAACACGCATCACGCTAACACGAACTCAAAGATACAGCTTAATCCGTTAAAGATTTAGAGCCTACTCCAGAAGGCTTCAGTTTAAAGATAGGCTTCAAAAGAGGAAGTAAATAGTAATTGTGAACGCTATTTGGGCCAAAATGGCTCGCCATCCGGGCATGAGTGTTGTAAAAAAGATACACAAGATCATGAAAAGCATGATTTGTAGTCAACTGTAACAATGCTAACCATGCCATAAGGCTATATTGTTGAGATGGTCTAGGAGATTTGTGTCTTCCACGCCTCGAAATTAAATCAAATTCCCAACTTTTGGAGTTTTACAAATGAAAAAGTCACTCTTAGCAGCAGCAGTGTTGTCTGCTGTTTCTTTCGGCGCCCAAGCTGATGGCGTGGAACTGTACGGTATTTTGGATGCAGGTGTTGCAACAGTTAGCGAGTCCTTAAACATTGATCCCTTTTTCCCCTCTACCATTAGCGTTAAAGGTGGGGCTACTGGGGGTGCATCTGGGGTTAGCCAATCAGTAACTGGTTTGGTTTCAGGTGTACTGTCTGGTTCACGCTGGGGTATTAAAGGCTCTGAAGATATGGGCGATGGCTTGAAAGCAATCTTCACTTTAGAGTCAGGTATTGACATCGGTACGGGTAACCTCGTCAACGGCCAACAATCACGTTTGGATGGTTCAAGCTACAGTAGTAACGGTAGCTCGTCCAACGGTCAGTTGTTTGGACGTCAAGCTTGGGTTGGTCTGAAAGATGCTGAATTAGGCGAAGTTCGCTTGGGTCGCAACTATTCCTTAATGTTTGATGTATACGGCGAGTATGGCATCGTTCAAAACGCTCAGTTGTTAACCCCAACCGGTAATTCTGGTGCTGTAGGTGGCGGTGCAGGCGCGACTGAAAACTTACGTTTAGACAACAGCGTTAAATACATTGGCAAGACAGGTGATATTAATTACTCTGCTGTGTATAAGTTTGGCAACATTGCTGGTTCTACCAGTCAAGGATCTGTTTATAGCGCAAGACTTGGTTACGAAAAAGATGCGTTTGGAGTTCAAGCTGTGTACATGGGCAGTACAGACACCGTCACAACCACAAGCTCAACTGCAGGTTATTTAGTCAATACCAGTGCCTACTTGGTAGCCGCTAAATACATGTTCAATGATACATTGACGGGTAAAATCAACTATCAACGATACAACCTTCAAAACCCATCTGATTCTACCGTTTCAGGCTCAACCAGCTATTATGGTTATACCTTGACCTCGGTAACCCCCAGAACCCTTGGTAGCAGTGGTGTGAATGTGGCTTCAGCCGGTGTTGACTACCGTTACAGCGATAAGTTAGGTTTGTATGCTGGCTACACCACCATCAATTATGATGCGAACGGTTCAAAGCCCCAAGGAGGTGTTGTTTCTTTCTCAGAACAGTATGCTTCACTCTTGTTGGATTACAATCTGAGCAAGCGTACTGATGTTTATTTGGGTGGTATGCAGGTCACCACAGGTCAGTCGGGTTATCAAGGCCTGAACGTTATTGCTGCTGGTATGCGTCACAAGTTCTAATTTGATGCTGGCTTAGCCAGTGTGAAATTAGTTCGCAATATTAAAAGCCCGCTGTGGAAACACAGTGGGCTTTTTCATTGGTTGGCGCAGAATTGATTTTGAATCTGAGTTTTAGCAAGCGATAATGCAAACTGAATAGAACCTTCCATCTCTGAATGGCTAGTCTTTGGCCCGGCGATTTCTTATGCGAAATATCTCTTTTCACTGGGGCGCCTCGTTCTGCAACCATTGTGGCGCGGGATAACTGCATAGTGCTCGAAATTGGAAAAGA
>CAIVHB010000079.1 GCA_903905585.1 uncultured Ferrovum sp.
CGGCAGGCGGGAGGCCGACGGCAAGCAATGAGGGAACGGTAATCATTCCCCCTCCCCCGGCGATAGCATCCACCCATCCCGCCACCAAGGCGACAACAAACAGCGCAGCGACGCTCTCCGGCGATATGTTCACTGCGCTGCTCCCAGAAAATCGGGACGTCTTAAGCGATTTCGGCTTCCAGCATATTGCCTGCAATGCAATCGCCGACCAACACGATCACCGCTGATTGGTATGAGCCACGACCCACGCGGCCCCAAAAGGGGGTCACAACTGCGGTGGCGGCGCCCCCGGCAACTTTGCGGAATGACTGAAAGGTTCCAATGGCCAAGCACACACACGGCGATGCCTGAAAGATTCGAAAACCATCCCCGACCGCTGGTCAGGAATGGTGGGCGCGACAGGGATCGAACCTGTGACCCCTACCATGTCAATAGTGGTAGACGCTAATGCTAAGGTCTAGCTGATTGAAATATGCTCATGAAATCAATAGCTAAACTTACCCTGTTACACTTAACGTAAAAACTGGATTGCGAAATGACTGCGGAACGGGCGGCAAATGTCGTGTAACACGACACTCGTCCGCAGGCTGTTCAATAGAGAACACGCTGGCAAGAATTGCTTCAAGCACCTCGCTTCGCAGTGGTTGTTCAAGCCCACAGCGTGGGACAGAGACGAAATCTCATACCGTCACATCCCATCCAGTATCTGCTTTTTCTTCGCACCATATTCATCGGAATTTATTAAGCCATCGTCATGCATTTTCTTCAAATCTCGTAATTTGCTAAGCGCATCCTTGTTACTTGATTTCGTGGCATCAGATGTAGAAAGGGTAGTAGCGGGTGAGGAACTCTTTTTCTCAGCAATGCTTGACCCCTCAATCGCTTGCTTAGGATGAACACTCACTCCTAATCCGCTCACAGAATTCGCAACCTTTACCATCGCACCCCTATTTCGTTGCAAATTGGAGGTGAGGGTCCATGTCGAAATCAATGCCACTTCGAGTTTGCTTAGAATAATCGTGTTGAAATAAGTAAATTGCTTACCACTAATCGTTCCGCTTGTTTCCCACTGATAGGCTTTCAGTCCAGCTACGGAGGTTGATCTAAGTGTTGTCACTTCACGATCTTGCAATTCAGGAACAGCCGCTTCGTAGAACCGCCGCGCATATGTGGGAAAATCAACGATAAACCGAGCATCCGATGAACTCAATTTAGTTCCAATGTCCAGTTGGCTGTTGATCGCATAGGTGACAACACTTCCCCGCTTCATAGCATCAGTTAATGGCTTCTCCTGCCAGCCGTCGCTGAGCGTAATTCGAACTTGAGGAGGGCGTTGCTCGAATGCAATCTTTTCCGTTAACGCCAAAATTGGAAAATTATCAGTAGCACATTTCGATGACCTGCCCATGAGCGATTTGACACGATAGACGCTTCCATCGAGATTAATGAGCAACCCAGTCCTCGCTTTGTCGGTGACGCATTTTTCATTCGGATCTGAGGAAGAGCTATTTCCAAACGACGGAATTGGAAAGAAAAAGAAGAACCAAGCATGTGATGGTTCAGTTGATATCGCGATCAGAGATGCAGCGACTACAGATGCCTTGATTGTGTTTTTCATCGCTTCTTCCCGCCCCTTCTTGTCACACAAGGAAATTAGCCCCAAAGGCAAACTCCTGTAATGATCAGCTATTCCTCGCATTCTTTGAATTTGGTTTTCATGCAGCGTGTTGCAAATTCTTGTGCGCGGGATAACTGCTCTTTCGTAAGTTTATCTGCTGCGTCATCGCGGTGCTTTTTCAAAACCTCTTGGTCATCTGTGACTGAAATTGACAATCCATCTGCATTCGCAGCAGCGATATTATACCATATGTAAGATAACACGAAATTTTGCGCAACGCCGCGCCCCTCTTGATACAAATACCCAAGATAATTTTGAGCGCCTGCATGACCATGCCGAGCAGCTTTAGAATACCAAAATGCAGCCATTTTATAATCTTTTACGACGCCCGCACCATCAAGAAACATATTTCCTAGGCTCCACTCTGCATCTGGAGATGATTGCAGTGCGGCAGCTTTATACCATTTGAGTGCCAGCTCGTAATCGCGTTGAACCCCAATTTGGGGGGTATAATAAATCCACCCCAATTGCGTTTGCGCATCTCTCACCCCCTGTTGTGCGGCAGCTGTGAGCCATTTTAATTGCTTTTCCACATCCTTATGACCAGGAATTCCGTAATAATTACCGAGCGCATACTGGGCGTTGGCAAATCCCTTTTCGGCTGAGCTTGTATATAATTTTATCGCTTCATTTTCGTCGCTATTTTTACCCTGTTGGTCGCCATACATAAGCATCTCTGCGAGATTGAATTGTCCCTCTTCATTGCCTTGCATCGCTGCCTTGGAATACCATTGCTTAGCAGCATCGTAATTCCGTTCTACTCCCATTCCGTTTTCATAACACCAGCCAACTATTACCTGAGCATCGTCATGTCCTTGCTCTGCCGCAGCTAAAGCCCATTTGTAAGCAAGTTTATTGTCCCACGGCAGGCATGTTCCATATTGGTAATGAACTGCAATGCCATATTGACCGTCTGCATTGCCTTGCTCAGCTGCAGCACGATACCATTTTACTGCCGTGCAGGAATTTTCCTCCACGCCAAAGCCCGCGCCATACATCTCGCCAAGTTTTGCTTGCGCTTGAGCAATTCCCTTATTCGCTAGTTTTTGGAAGATTGGAAACGCAACTGAGTAGTTCTTGCTCGCAAATGCCTTCTTCGCATCATCCAATTCATCTGCACGAAGATGGTTTGTTGAAAAAATGCAGCAAACAATAGCGAGCGCACACATGGGCGCAATTCGTGACCCCACCGTCGCCCGCTGATTGCTTGAGATTGTCATGTTACTAGCCCAGACTGATTTCAGTTAAGCATCCTGCCACTTCTCGAAGATGTGTCAAACCAACTCCACCGCCGCCCCCAACTGTCATCGTTCACGTCAATGTAGCGTTGCGTGGTTGCGATGCTTGAGTGGTACGCCGTTTCCTTAAAACACCCTTTATCTTTACAAAAATCATTACAGAAAACCCCTAACGCAACCTCACAAAATCCAACAA
>CAIVHB010000080.1 GCA_903905585.1 uncultured Ferrovum sp.
CATATCGGCTTCTAAGTCTGCAAACTTCAGCATCGGAAGACCGCTTTGTCGTGCTCCTAAAAACTCTCCGGGTCCACGAATGCGCAAATCTTGCCTAGCAATTTCAAAGCCATCGGTATTCTCAAAGATAACCTTAAGCCTTTCCTTAGCCGTATCAGATAGTGGTTTGTGATAAAGAAGAATGCACCACCCTTGCTTGCCACCTCGACCTACGCGACCTCGTAACTGATGCAGTTGAGCCAAGCCCATTCGCTCAGCGTGCTCAATCACCATGAGCGTTGCATTAGGCACATCTACCCCCACCTCAATGACAGTGGTGGCGACTAAAACCTGAAACTCACCGCGTGAAAAAGCCTGCATGATACTGGCTTTCTCAACGGATGGAAGTCGGCCATGTAATAAACCGATGATGAGATCGGGGCACGCTTCTTTAAGCTCTGCTTCCGTATCAATAGCCGTTTGTAAATCTAGCGCTTCAGACTCCTCAATCAAAGGGCAGACCCAATAGGCTTGTTCGCCTGTTTGGCAAAGGGCTTTTAGGCGCGCGAATAACTCAGCACGACGCGAACCTTCAACGAGGCGTGTCTGAATGGGGGTTCGACCTGGTGGGAGCTCGTCAATGACGGATACATCTAGATCAGCAAAAAAGCTCATGCTGAGCGTACGAGGAATAGGGGTGGCGCTCATCATCAATTGGTGAGGCTGCCCTGTCCCGGCTTGTTCAGCTTTGCGCCTGAGTGCTAGGCGCTGTTCCACCCCAAAGCGGTGTTGCTCATCAATGACAACAAGACCAAGGCGATGAAAGTGAACGGGGTCTTCAAGGAGCGCATGGGTTCCTATCACCAATTGTGCTGATCCATCCGCAAGGGTGCGCATAGACTGTTCGCGCTCACGTTTCTTCTGACTGCCGGTGAGCCAAGCTGATCGGATCCCCAGGGGTTCGAGCAAGCTGGAGATTTTAGAAAAGTGTTGGCTAGCTAAGATCTCAGTCGGAGCAAGCAAGACGGCCTGGTAGCCGTTATCGATTGCTTGAGTGCATGCAAGCGCTGAGACGATCGTTTTCCCAGAGCCCACATCACCCTGCAACAATCTTTGCATGGGGTGATTGCGCGTCATATCTTCAGATATTTCCTGAACAACGCGCAGCTGGGCTGAAGTGAGGGAAAAAGGAAGTTGGCTCTTGAGTGCTTTGAGAATAGGGCCTTGACCAGATAAAGGGGGTGCAATCAGTTGTATGCGCTCATTGCGAAATTGACGCATAGAGAGTTGCTGAGCCAGCAACTCATCAAACTTAAGACGTTGCCAAGCGGGATGTGATCGATCTTCTAATTGCTGAACGGATGCGCCTGCGGGGGGGGTATGCAAAGTTTTTAAGACCGTGGCAAAGTCTAATAACCCCAGCTCTGATCTGATTAAAGCAGGGAGGGTGTCAGTGAATTCATCAGCACGTTTAAGTGCGCGCGATATCCATCGCCTTAAGGCTGCTTGACTGACTCCTGCAGTAGTTGGGTAAATGGGCGTGAGTACAGTTGATAGCGGTGTACTCGAATCGACGATCCGATATCTTGGATGAACAAACTCTGGCCCTTGGAAACCCGAGCGACATTCCCCGCTGATGCGTAATCGGGTACCTGGTTGAAATTGTTTGAGTTGGCTAGGGAAAAAGTTTAAGAATCGAAGCGAAAGTTGGGGAAGGCCTCCTGCCACCAAGACCCGAAGCGTCCGACGAGGGCGATAGCCGATTTCATGGCTTAGAACTTCAACCTCAACGTGAACCGTCTCCCCTGCTTCTATTTCTTCCCAAGGAGTGAGCTGAGTCTCGTCCTCATAGCGCAGTGGAAAGTGGAGTAAAAAATCCTCCCAGCGTTGAATGCCAATGCCCCGCAGGCGTGTGCGCATGGCGGGGGCAATGCCCTCCAAAGGATCACCGTTGAAGGGCTTCGCTGCCATTCTGTTTGATTTAGTGGGGTAGCGCCAAGATTCCGTCTATTTCTACCAAAGCATTCCTAGGCAACGAAGCAACACCAACTGCAGCGCGCGCCGGATAGGGGGCAAGTAGGTATTCCGCCATGATTTCATTGACACGAGCGAAATGACCCAAATCAGTGAGGTAAACCGTCAAGCGAACAAGATCATTCAAACTTCCGCCAGAAGCTACCGCAACCGCGCGCAAATTGTTTAATACCTGATGGATTTGTGCATCGATTCCCTCCACCATGGTCATGGTTGCGGGGTCTAGCCCAATCTGACCCGACATATAAACCGTATCGCCATGACGAACTGCCTGCGAGTAAGTTCCGATGGCGCTGGGGGCGTGATCTGTTGAGATAATTTGCTTGTCCATTTATTTTGATTCTCCGTGATTAGCTTTCAAGGCGTGCGATGCGAACCACCTCTGGCAGGCCCCGCAATGTTTGCATGACTTCTGCGAGATGGCTTCGGTCTCGCACTGATATGGTGAAATTTAGGCTGGCATAAGCGCCTGTCTCACGTTGGTCTTGGAATAGGGATTCAATATTGGCATTGGCTTCAGCAAATGCCGCAGCAATAGATGCCAAGACACCACGTTGATGATTACACATGAGTCGAAGGGTGACTTCAAAAGTCCGGCCAGGAGTGTGATCCCATTCCACATCAATCCAATCATCCCCTGAAGAATGCGCCTGCCGTATGGCTTTACATTGATGCGTATGAACGATCAAGCCCTGTCCGTTTTTGATCACGCCAATGATAGGGTCACCAGGAATAGGTCGACAGCAGGTGGCGAGTTGAACCGCTAGACCTTCGGTTCCATGAATAATGACTTTGGCTTGATGGATCTGATGATCAGTGGGAGGGATTTCGGTTCCATGAAGCAGTCGCCGTGCTACGACCATATTCAGTCTCAGTCCCAAGCCAATATCAGCAAAAATCTCTTCCTGCGTTTTGGCGCGATCACCCTTGAGTAGTCTTTTCCAATGCTCTGTTGTCAGCGAATCGGGATCGAACTGTAAGGCACGCAAAGCCTGATTGAGTAAGCGTTCGCCTAATTCTAAGGATTCACTATATTGACGTGTCTTGAGGAAGTGACGAATATGGCTGCGTGCTTTACCG
>CAIVHB010000081.1 GCA_903905585.1 uncultured Ferrovum sp.
TCATCTGGTGCATGTTTGTGTAATGTGGCACAGAAAATTGCTCTCCAATTTTCCCTGCTTTGTCTTCTATAAGATCACATGCCGCTGCTAGCTTAGCCCCCTTGATCTGGCCAAGACCAAGGAGTTCCGAGTGGCGTTTTGCAATTCGACCGCAGCCAACCAAGGCAAAATTCAACATGGTATTTTTTCCTTTGACTTAACAATTTTTTCTGAAACCGTATTTCCTAGGCGCATAGCTGATGTCCACTTACCCCCGAAAACATTGGTGAGATTTCCAATAGTCTCTATTGTTGATTCGCGGGTTGCCCTACTCAGAGCTTCTACTTTTAGCTCTGTGCTCACAATGGGCCTTAAACCTGCATAGACTTCCGCAACCTCATTTGTTTTTAACTTTTCAGCAAAAACCGAGCTGGCAGCGTTGATCAAATACATCAACTCTTGCTCACTACAATTTATTTGATCAGAGATTTCATGCTTCAATTCTGTTGTACCAATCAGAGTTCTGCCATTATGAGGAAGCGCGAATACAATTCGATCATTCTCTGGGATCTGAACAACAAGCGGATTGGCCAAAAAACGATCAATAAGTATATGACTCCCTTTTAATAGCGCAAAACTGTATTCACTTCTTAAATCGCTGTCGTCGATCAATTTTTTAGCCCACGGGCCGCAAGCATTTACAACTTTATCATACTTAATTTCTTTGCCATCAACCCTAGTAATTGATCCATCTAGTCCGACACGTTTTATAGGGGTATTCTCCTGAATGACGACACCAACAGACTTTGCTTTCCTCATCAACCATTCCGACAGGCCGCGATCGTCCATCTGAACATCAATGTAACTGACAGAACCCATCAATCCGTCGGAACAAAGAACCGGATTAAGTGCCAATGTTTGTTTTCGGCTGTGATATTGACTTTCCCCAAGTGAATTTGAACATGCTAACCATTCATAGATTTTTACACCAAGAAAAAGCTTAAGTCTGCTTCGTGATTTTTTTTTGTAAATAGGGATAAAAAATCTATTGATTTTTGTATATTGTTCTGCATTTCTTATCCACCAAGCCCTATCAGCCAAAGCCTCTTTTACAAGTTTAATTTGAAAACTTTCAAGATAACGTATACCGCCGTGCAGCAATTTGGATGACTTTGAGCTTGTTTCACTGAAAGGCGTTTTGCTTTCGTAGATTGTTACCTTGCAGCCTTTTTCCGCAAGCGATAAAGCACAACAAATCCCATTTACGCCAGCACCAACAACTGCAACGTTCATCATGATCAATCAGTACCAAACAAGTCTCTGGTAAAAACCTTGTCAGCCACATCTGAGAGCACATCGGTGTTGCGGTTGGCAATGATGACATCTGCCTGCTGCTTGAAGGCATTCAGATCTTTGATGACTCTGGAGTTGTAAAACTCGTCTTCCTTGAGTGCCGGCTCATAGACGATGACCTGAATGCCCTTTCCCTTGATGCGCTTCATGATGCCCTGAATGCTGGACGCACGGAAATTGTCCGACCCTGCTTTCATGATCAGACGATAGACACCTACGACCTTAGGTCGTCTTGCAAGAATTTCCTCTGCAATAAAATCCTTGCGCGTAGTATTGGATTCAACGATGGCCTGGATTAAATTCTGAGGAACTTCGAGGTAGTTAGCCAGAAGTTGCTTGGTGTCTTTGGGCAGGCAGTAACCACCGTAGCCAAAGCTGGGGTTGTTGTAGTGAGCGCCAATCCTCGGATCAAAGCAGACGCCATCGATAATCTGGCGAGTGTCGAGGCCATGGAGGGCGGCATATGTGTCGAGTTCGTTGAAGTAGGCGACACGCATAGCTAGAAAGGTGTTTGCGAAAAGCTTGACGGCCTCTGCTTCAGCACTGCCGGTGAAAAGGGTCGGTATGTCCTGTTTGACGGCACATTGCTTGAGCAGTTTAGTGAAGGTTTCGGCACGGGCAGATTGTTCACCGACGACGATGCGTGAGGGGTGCAGGTTGTCGTAGAGCGCTCTGCCTTCACGTAAGAATTCTGGCGAGAAGATAAGGTTTTGAGTCCCCAGTGCTTCGCGGATGCGGACGGTGTAACCAACAGGGATGGTTGATTTGATCACCATTACCGCTTGCGGGTTGATGGCAATGACATCCCGAATGACCTCCTCTATCGTCTTGGTATTGAAGTAGTTGGTTTCCGGATCGTAATCGGTAGGAGTGGCGATTATGACGAAGTCGGCCCCTCGGTAAGCGTCTTCTTTATTTAGCGTGGCGCGGAAGTTGATTGGCTTGTTTTTCAGAAAATCCTGTATTTCGGCGTCTTTGATCGGAGACTCTTTGCGATTCAACATCGCCACTTTTTCAGGGAGGATGTCCAGGCAAACTACTTCGTTGTGCTGAGCAAGCAGCACGCCGATAGAAAGACCGACGTAACCAGTTCCGGCGATGGCGATTTTCATTTGGTCGCCTTTCTGAAGCCGGTTACCTCGTCTTCGACCACTTCCACTTTCAGCGCCTCAATCTCCACCTTAAGCGCGTCATACTCCTCCATCTTGCTTTTAAGAAAACGGCTGGTCAGCGCCACTTTCTCGGCAATACCCTGCGCCGTGAGCAGATAGACGTACTTGAACTTGTTTTTGCTTTTCTGGAAGTTTCCCATCTTCACAAAACCCTTATCGATGAGGGCGTTGAGGCAGTAATTCAGCCCGCCCAGACTCATAATGAGCGTCTCGGCCAGTTCGCGCTGGGTCAGGTCCGGGTTGTCTTGCAAGATGCGCATGATCCGGAAATGGGTGTCTTCTTGGATCTTGGCTTGTCGTCTGGTCATGGCTTTGGCGTTGTCTGGGTCATTAGGGTGGCTGCAAAGGGGCCGTAATGTGTTTTAAGCACGCTATCGCAGTGCCGTGTCACGACTAGCATGCGCGTTCTAAGGTGTAGCAGGGATATCGGTAGGTTCTGCACTTTTTTATAAATCTTACCGTAAACGATGCCACTGTTCGAGGTTTGAACGAAATTATTTTCGATTCAATAAACAAGTCGCATCAGCAGGCGACCTCCGCTGGTTGCTCTTGCCCCTGCTGTTGCAAGGCTTATTCCATGCTGAAGATATTCACCAACAGTTCCAAGTGAGTCAGGGTCTCCGGCTCGTGGCGCCCGATGTAGCTCTTGACAGCACCGTTGGACAGCAACTTGGTGAGATAGCCCTTGGCAACCACCAGGTTGAGCAGGTCGGAGCCATGGGAGCTTTTCGTGCTCCTGATATTTTTACTGCACTTGGCTCATTTTCTTTTCCAGCTTTTCGATCTGCTCGATGGGCGCGGTCTTTTCATCACGTTCGGCCGATTTCACATCGGCGCGCTGCTCGGGCGGCTTGGCCCTGAGCAGCGCCTCGGCATGCGTGCATATTCCACCAACACTTGGACAGTGATTCCCGGCATTTTTCAGGGTAGTTGTCCGAAGAACTTTTTTATGAGCTAATTTTAGTTCGATTCTCCTAATTCAATTCAACCCTGTCAATGTGAGCCGAATTTCTTGTCTTACCTGACGGTATTGCTCAAAGGTCATCATTGTGAAGGCGGATTTGGAGTGACAAGCTAGGCATGCCCTGCAAATTTAAAAAAATAATAGTCTCGAGTTATCCCCCAGTCTTAAAGTTCATACTTGCATCTGAGCCTGTGTGAAATGAAATGCTCCCATCAGAGTTCTGGCTCACCTGGGCATTACCGTTGGTTTCTATCGACGCCCCATTACCGGCAACTATTGAAGTCTTTTCAGTTTGGAAAGTTGTGTTATTCCCGGCAACAGCTGTTCCCGACAGACTGCCAAAAACTAGCGCCTTGGGTGCGTAAAGGTGCGAGCCTTGAATGGATAGAAAGCCCTTTTGGCTCAGTGCTGAAATCACCGTATCGGCCTGCATATTTACTCCACTCAAGTTAATACGGTTTTGAATCTCTAAAAGGAGTTCTTTCTGTTCGATCGGCTTTGACGCCGAAGATTTGATAAGGTCATATATGGCATTTGTTGAAATACCTAGACCGAGTTGGCTGAGAAGGTTAAGCAGTTGATCCATGTTTTTCTCCTTATGTCCACAGAGGCGTTCATTAAATGTATCTCAAAGACCTTTCGGCACACAACTGGCACATTCGTGAAAAATGTCCAATTAAGGTAGCTTGGATTTGAGCCGGGATGCAGCGACAAGAACTGAAACACATACATACCTTTGACCTGCCCCAGATTTGGCATTTTCATATGCAGCGAAGCTTAATGGGAATGGATCATCAGGAGATCTAGAAATCAAGACCACAACCATAATTTCGGTAACAGTGTTGAGTTGACAGCGGCTGATTAGATCAAGCTGAAAGCCCAAGAGGAAAAATTCTTCACATATTTAATGCTGCGCCTAGCTTAGATCCGAACTTTTGGCCTAACTGGTTCGAGCCCCGGGCCCGGATCTAACTTTTCGCGTGCAAAGTGAGGGCTCTTAGTGCAAAATCTACCAAAGTGCTGGAAAAATTGTAATTTACAATTTTTGGTCTGTCACACGAAATATTACATGGTAAAGCCATAAAACCTATCAATAGTGACCTATTGTTATATTGCGCATGAA
>CAIVHB010000082.1 GCA_903905585.1 uncultured Ferrovum sp.
AGCGCCCGCTTTCACGGCACGGATCCCGCGCCACATACATTCATAGGTGACCTTACAGAGCCGTTGGATGTGCTTGGGAACGTTTCCGACTTCGAACATCCGGCTGGTATCGCCGTGGTAGCCGTCTTTAATGACGGTTATATCAAGGTTCACGATATCGCCTGATTTCAGCACGCGGTCACCTGGAATGCCATGGCAAACCTGATGGTTCACCGAAGTACAAATAGACTTGGGGTAGGGTGAGTGCCCACCGGGACTGTAGTTGAGTGGGGCAGGGATGGTGCCTTGCACATCCACCATATAGTTGTGGCACAGCTCGTCAAGTTTGCCCGTTGTCACGCCCGGCAATACAAAAGGGGTGATGTAGTCGAGTACTTCAGAGGCCAGTTTCCCGGCCACGCGCATGGCTGCGATATCCGCAGCAGATTTGATATGAGTTCCCATTCCCGGGATTATCCCTTACTGCGCCGCATCGCTCAAATTTGTTTCATTTTTCGTGACGGTCTGGTGGCTTGCTCTCGTTGATACTTAAGGTGTAACAAAAACATACTTTTTGGTGACAAAAGGCACACATGTATATAGGATCAATCGATGAAGCTATTTAGATGGAATTGCATAAAAAATGAGTTGCTCGTTATTGAGCGAGGGGTCTCGTTTGAGCGAATCGTAATCGCAATAGATTCTGGTGGCCTCTTAGACATATTGAAGCACCCCAATCGGGATCAATATCCAAAACAGTTTTTGATGGTTGTGGCTTGCGATGACTACGTTTTCTTGGTTCCTTACATTGAAGAAGATGAGTATTTGTTTATGAAAACGATTATTCCTAGTCGCAAGGCAACAAAGGAGTACTTAAAGCATGGTGAAAAAAATGATTAAGTTAGAGGATGACGAGAAAGAAATTCTTGAGGCTTATGAAGCAGGGCAACTGCAGTCGATTGCGACGAAGAGTGAGCTAGAAAAGATTAAAGCTGCCGCGCGGGCCACTGGAATTAAAGATCGCAGGGTCAATATTCGGCTCTCAAAAGGAGATTTAAATGATATCCAAGTTAAGGCTTTGGAAGAGGGGATTCCGTACCAAACGCTTATTGCCAGTGTGCTTCACAAGTATGTAACTGGAAAATTAATCGAACCATCAAAGCTATCCTGAACAAGTGATCGCCAATGATTCAAAATTTAACTGAGGATTATCCAATCAGATACTTGAAGTCAGTGATCAATTAACACGCAATGTGTGCAAATACCCCTTAATCGTTTCTGACATCGAATAAACCCCTACTGGTTTTCATGATGAGCGAGTGGGCTGTCCTGTGACACCGCAACAAGCCTTGCGGAATGTGTCACAAACAAGCCATATTGATTTTGGGCGCACTCCTTCAGGAGTAATTCCAGAGGGGTATTGTTTGCCTTGTCTGGCCACGGTCTACTTCATTTATCTTAAACAAAAATGGAGCAAAACCATGCCCTCTTGGAGACAATCTGCCCTCGCTGACCGACATCGCGCCTTAGGTTCTGACCTAGGTGACTGGAATGGTATGGGGATGGCGTGGACTTACAGTACCGATATTGCTGATCATCACGAAGCCATTCGTACCAAAGCAGGTTTGATGGATGTCTCTGGCCTTAAGAAATTGCACATTGTGGGCCCCCACGCAGAGTCACTGATTGACTATGTCACTACCCGAAGCGTTCACAAGCTGTATCCCGGTAAATCGGTGTACGCCTCGATGCTGAATGAAGAAGGACTATTCATCGACGATTGCGTGATTTATCGCAATGGGCCAAACGCCTTCCTCTTGGTGCATGGCGGCGGAAAGGCGCAGGACGTTCTTTCAATGGGTGCAGTGGGGCGAAATGTTGCGGTATTGTTCGATGATGATTTGCATGACATTTCCTTACAAGGTCCCGTCGCAATCGATTTCCTGGCTAAACATGTTCCAGGTATTCGAGATCTGCCTTACTTCCACCACATGCACACGACCTTGTTGGGTAAACCAGTGACCATATCGCGCACGGGTTATACCGGTGAGCGTGGCTATGAAATTTTCTGTAAGGCTCTGGATGTGGCGCACCTGTGGGACAGTATTCTGGGTGAAGGAAAATCCATGGGCATTATTCCTTGCTCCTTCACTACGCTCGATTGGCTGCGTGTAGAAAGTAGTCTACTGTTCTATCCCTTCGATAACTCCGAGTTCTATCCTATGGATGGTCAGCCGATTGGTGACTCATTATGGGAATTAGGTTTGGATTTCACTGTTTCGCCTGGTAAGCGTGATTTCAGAGGTGCGGCTGAACATTATCGTATGCAAGGTAAAGAGCGCTTTAAGATTTTTGGTGTGGAGTTTCATGGCACTAAAGAAGCGGCATTAGGCGGTGATGGTTTGTTTGATGGCGACAAGCAGGTAGGTGTGGTGACATGCGGAATGTATTCGCGTTTAACCAACCGTTCGATGGCGATTGCACGCATGGATCCGGCTTATGCTGTTGCAGGGCGCAAGCTTGAACTGCGAGGGGCACAACTTAAGTGTGCTGCGAGCACGCATACCCTGCCGTTCGATGATCCTGAGAAAATCAAGCGCACTGCGAAGGGCTGATTTTCACGAGTCAGTTTTTACACAGTATTAAACAAAATGCCATCGAAATTCGATGGCATTTTTTATATCCTCAGAAATGACGGCACTGCGAGACCCGGGCTGGCGTCCCGCAGTGCGTCACCCCCAATTACTCAGTACACCGCAAAGTGATAGCTCACTAATACAACCGTCACACCAGCGGCTAGGGTCAGGTAAGGCAGAATCCCTGCACGATTTACTGTGGCAGATTCATCCGAAAGATGCATGTCTTCAAGCATATCTTGAGGGAACACGCCCTTATCCTGAATGTAATGCCGATAGCAGAACACCGGCACGATCAGGGCGCAGAAGCCTACTCCGATCAGCAGTGTGTTCGGTCCCCAAATATCGGCACCAAATCCCATGAAGCTCAGATTGACGAAAGAGAATACGCCACCTAAAGCCAGTAACCAGGTTGGAGTGCGGAAGGGTCGCGCCCAATCTGGACGATCAATACGGTGAATCCAGCCTGAGTTCAAGTTCAGGAAGTTAAAGATCAAGTAACCCACATTTGATGCTGCAAGTACAAACACATAATCCGACATTAAGAGTAGGACCAAGTTAAAGATCATATCCGTCCACATGGCTGCGGTAGGTGCACCGTGTTGGTTCACCTTGCCAAGGTAGCGCGGCAACCAGCCATCTACCGAGGCTTGGTATAGCGTGCGAGAGGAGCCGGCCATAGAGGTCATGATGGCGAGCGCTAAGGCTAAAACCAACATTGCAATCACGACATGACTTACCAAGGGGCCACCATGCACGATCGCGGCCAAGACATTGCCAACACCTGTACCGCTGTAGATATCAGGAGCCAACATCCCGCCATACACTGCGGGTGTGATGACTTTACCCGCTGCATCAAGAACTGGAGGGGTAACTAAATCACCTAAACCCAAATAGGCTTGGAATGCTAAAGGCAGGAAGGTGAAAACAAACAGACATAACAAACCAGAGTAGAAAATGGCTTTGAAAGTATCCTTCTTCGGATCGCGAAATTCACGGGTGTAGCAGACGGCTGTTTCGAAGCCGTAGGTAGACCAAGCCGCCATGAATAAGCCACCCATCAGCACTGTAAAACCCGCCATGTCCCATTTGCCATCCACCACTTGGCCCGCTGCATCATGTGCGATGGGTAAAAAGGGCCAAAAATGTGCAGCAGGCAAATCACCGGTGACGATGGGAATCACCGAAATCACCGTTAACGGCAACATACCTGCAATGCCTAAAATCATCGTGGTTTTGGCCGAGCGCAGAATTCCGCCATGCTGAATGGCAAAGGTGATGAGCAGAATCACCAAACCTAATAAGAAAGTCGCATTGATCCTGAGGCAGAGTTCAGACTTAATGAAACTTAAATCCAGCAAAGTGATTTGCCAGGTGTTGATGGCAGCATCCGCCGGGAATGTTGCGCTGAGAATAAAGCCTGCTGTTAAACCACAACCAATCGCGATGACGGGTGACCAAGCAAACCAGTTAGCCCAAACGGATACCGGGGCGATGAGTTTGCTGTAACGCACCCAAGCCACTGCGCCATAAACGGATGCGCCACCAGACTTGTTAGGGAATAAACCCGCAATCTCGGCATAGGTAAAGGATTGGATAAAGCCCATTAGGATTGAGACAATCCAAACAATCCAGGCAGGCCGACCTACGGTTGCAGCCACGGCTCCAATATTGAATAGGGCAAGCGCCGGAACACCACTGGCAACCCAAAATGCACCGGTCCAATCAATTTTTCTTTGTAATGAAGCATCGTCCCCGCTATGCGTGGCGGCGGTGTTGGCGTGTGTTTCTGCGGTCTGGCTCTGCATTACGAAATTTCCCCATAGTATTGGTACCTATTGCATTTGACCTCACCCACTTCATCTACGACAAGTCGGCGTTGGAGGTAGCTCAAAGGTGGTAAAGCATGCGTAATCATGTACATCGTATGATGCAGCTTATTCTTAAGGATGAAAAACATGGCACCACTGATCGGCATTACATCTTGTACTCAGCATACTCAAGATTTTCCTAAGCACAGGGTGGGTGCAGAATACATTGGGGCGATTGCTTCGGCTTGTAATGCACTGCCCGTTCTTATCCCCGCTTTGGGATCTGATCTCGATATTGCTGGCCTGTTAGAACGCTTGGATGGCATCTTACTGACAGGTTCGCCTTCAAACGTTGATCCCGCGCGATATGGATCAGTTCCAGAGGCTGCTGATCTGGCACTTGACCTTGATCGTGATGCCACCACCTTTCCATTAATACACCAAGCGCTTGCCAAGGGTGTACCTCTATTTGGAATCTGTCGTGGCTTTCAGGAATTGAATGTTGCACTAGGGGGGTCCTTGCATCAGTTTGTTCATCTGCAAGCCGGGATGATGGATCACCGATGGCACGATACGGATCCCCTTGAGGTGCAGTACCGAATGGCACATTCGGTGGCTCTCGCCCCTGGCGGTATTCTGCAAAACATACTAGGTGGAAAAGAAACCATTCAAGTGAATAGTCTGCACTGGCAGGGTGTGAAGGATTTATCGCCAGCATTGAGTGTTGAGGCTTTTGCTGAAGATGGTTTGGTAGAAGCAGTGAGTGTGATGGGGGCGCCTGCATTTGCTTTGGCGGTTCAGTGGCACCCTGAGTACAAGGCTTTAGAGAATCCTGTTTCGATGGCTTTATTTGGTGCGTTTGCTGAGGCATGCAACGCGCGGCTAGCGTCTCGAGGCAAGACTTGAGTCTGCGTTTCGTAAGAGAGCTTAGGCTTACTGTGTGGGACAGGGCTTGATACGGTGCTTGATGAGGGCACGTATTTGACGCTTTAGTGCCCGTAGTTTTTGACGAACAAATAAGCGCTGAATAAGCTCAGTGCGCTGACACCCCCAATCACGACGATGGCGAAGAGATCCGCACCTGCATAACCCCAAAAGCTACTCATGGCATTGTCCTAGTTGATGGCTCTGTTTTAATCTTCAAGTCCGGCATCGACAATGCGGTTTTTGCCGAAGGGCGAGACTTGATAGCGAAATTGCAAAATAGCTTTGCCGTTTTTCTCGCTGAGTTTTTCTTCAAGTCGAGTGATTAGGCCGCCTGCAGCGAGCTCGTCGAGCGATACGCGAATATGGTTTTCCCAATAGACTCCCTGCAAGGCATATTCCTTGAGTGTGGCAGAAATGATCTGTTCATCCCACAGGCTGTCTGCCCGTTTTAAATATACAAGCAAAAAGCCTTTTTGATGGAGCTTCATACTTCACACTCAGCGCTGCTGTGGTCGCGCAAGTTTTCGATTGATGCCGCAGGTTCACTGAACATGATGAAGCTCCCTGACA
>CAIVHB010000083.1 GCA_903905585.1 uncultured Ferrovum sp.
AAGGATTATTCACACGATAAAAGATTTGAAGAACTGAAGTCGATAATAGCTAAAAAACAAGAAGAGCAAGCTTCTAAAGCACGTCAAATGGAAATGCTGCAAGATGCCTTGAATGATAAAACGCGTGATACAGATCTTGCCCTAAAGGATATTCAGAAACTTGAGTTTGAATTGTCGCAGCAAAAGGCCAGCTTCAACGCATTGCGTGATGAGCTAAACGGTGTCCAAGCCTCACTTAAAGAGAGTCAACAAAACGTTGATACTTTCCGGCGAGATTTAATTGATACCCAAAAAATGCTTACCTTGGCTGAGGCAAAGCATCTTCAGCAAGAGGCGGTAATCGCTGAGATGTCGAATAAGCTCAGTGAAGCCAATCAAGAAAACTCTTTGCTTATGGAAAACGTCCGTGGCTTGCAAAATCATATCGCAGAGAGAGAGCGAGAAATTAATAATACTTTAGAGTCTCTGCCTGCAATGCCAAATGCGACGCAAGAAGAGCGGGAGATCGCCTTCCTTCGTCAGCAACTCTCTGAAGCGAACGTGCGTGTCCTTGAACTAGAACAAGCCACCCAGCACTTACAACTGGCTCTGGTGTCTGCCAAACAGGAACCACGAGCTGCAGCGTCTGTCTCAAACCAAGCAGCGCAAGTTCGAGATACTGCTGTGATGATCACGGATGATGAGTTGGTCAGTTATCGTTTAGCTGCTCAGAGATTGCAAGAACTAGAAGATTCCTTGTCCAAGGCAGTTTTACAAGCGCAGGAAAGAAAAACCGAAGTTGCTGGTTTGAAAAGCCGTATTCAGGACTTGGAAGCGACCGTCGCTCAAATGTGGAAGCAACCTCAGTATCAAACACACACGGATCTGCAAGCCAGTAACGAAACAGCAGCCTAAAAGCTTCACAATTTCCCTTTTTATAAGAGTATCTCCATGCCTGCCTTAAGTGCACTCTTACTAGGCTTTGTTCTTTGCTGTATGGCGTTTATTGCCGTATGGGTTAGACAGCTTAAAACCCGAAATGCAGGAATGGTTGACCCGGTTTGGTCTTGGAGTATGGGAGCGATGGGGGTGTTATATGCCACAGTAGGCAGTGCTGATTTGACTACGCGCTTAATGGTGGGAATGATTGCTGGCGCTTGGGGCCTCAGATTGGGAACACACCTTTATCTCAGAAATGCAGGAAAGCCTGAAGACGGTCGCTATCGTCGTTTGCGAACAGATTGGGGGGATATGGCTGATCGCCGGATGTTGCAGTTTTTTATTTTTCAGGCGGTAGCAGCGAGTTTATTGTCTTTAGGGATGTGGGCAGTGTGCTGGCAACCTGGATCTTTGGAACAATGGCAAATCATTTCTGCATTGGTTTTGGCAGGCTTATCTCTAGGCGGTGAGGCCTTAGCTGATGCTCAATTAGAACGCTTTCGAAGCCAGGCAGAAAATAAAGGCAAAGTTTGTCGAACAGGTTTATGGGGATGGTCTCGTCACCCCAATTATTTTTTTGAGTGCTTACATTGGCCTTGCTATACCCTCCTGGCATGGGGTACCCCTTTGGTCTGGCTGTCGTTTATTCCTCCTTTAGTGATGGCTTATCTGCTCATAAAAGTTTCTGGCATTCCGATGAATGAGGCAGAAGCGGCAGCTAAACGACCGGAGTATGCAGAGTATATTCGTACTACAAGCGCTTTTATCCCCTTCCCGCCCCGTAGATCCTGAGGTTTTCGTGACAGATTCAAATTCTTCAAACTACCGTCCAAATCCAGTAATGGCTTGGTCGCCTATAGACCTTTGTGAGAAAGGCTGGATTCCAGATTGGATTGCTCGCGCAGGTATGCGCCGCTTAATGCAGCAGCGTCTGAACATGGAAGCGACATTAGGGGTTGAGGGCATGACGGAGCGAACACGCGCAATGGTGGCTTCGCTGAGGGCTAGCCCAATTGCTATTGAAACCCAGGCCGCGAATGCTCAGCATTACGAAGTGCCGGCTCCTTTTTTTCTGAAACATTTAGGGCCACGTCTTAAATATTCCTGCTGTTGGTATCCGGTCGGCACGGAAAGCCTGCAAAGAGCCGAAGAAGCCATGTTGGAATTGTATGCATTGCGTGCGCGTATCATGGACGGCCAACGTATTTTGGATTTAGGGTGCGGATGGGGTTCGCTGTCACTTTGGTTGGCCGAACGGTTTCCTAATGCTCAGATTGTTGGTTTATCTAATTCTCAAGGTCAAAGAGAATTTATTCAGGCAAGAGCCAGTGAACGTGGCATCAAGAATCTAAAAATTGTCACAGGTAATGTGGTTGAATTTGACTTCGTTGGGGAGCACTCAGAGGCTCCGTTTGATCGCGTCGTGTCTATTGAGATGTTTGAGCACATGAAGAATTACAGTGCTCTATTTGATAAGGTGGCCCGTTGGTTGAGTCCACAGGGACTGTTATTTGTGCATATTTTTGCGCATAGAACCCTCACTTATCATTTTGAAGACCATGGAGATGATGATTGGATGACGCGTTATTTTTTCTCTGGCGGCACCATGCCATCAGAGCATTTGCTTTTATTTTTTCAAGATAAGCTGCGTATATTGGATCAGTGGTGGGTGGATGGTCGTCACTATGAGAAAACCTCGAACCATTGGTTAGAGCAATTAGATGCGAATCGCTCTGAGTGTCTTCAGGTTTTAGCCACGGCGTATGGTGATGCTGAGGCCGAGATATGGTTTCAACGATGGCGCATGTTTTATATGGCAGTCGCTGAATTATTTGGTTTTGATGAAGGTCGCGAGTGGGGCGTTGCCCACTACCTTTTTGAAAAGAGATGACAAATTGAGAAATTCTTTAAAAAACGCTAAATCTATATCAATGACACGCATCGCAAGCACTTTGGTTTTGCTCGGTTCAGTGATCTTGGCTTTGCCTGCCTTCGCAGCAAAAGAACCACGCAAATTTTATGGTTTTGCATTTGATGATACGACAGGAAAGTATCTCTACACCGAAGTACATCAACATATTTATGATGGAGATCGATGGTTGAGTGGGAGCGTACGTTATTTTTCACCGGATAATCATCTGATGGGTGAAAAGACGCTGGATTTTTCAAAAGACCCATACATTCCATTATTTCGATCTAAATTCCCTAGTGAGCATTATGAAGAAGCTGTTGCAAATCTCACTTCAAATGCGATCGAACTAGAGAAATTATTCGAAGGGAAGCAACAAAAAGCTTCTATAGATCGACAACCAGGTATGGTGGCTGATGCGGGTTTTAATTGTTACATCGTGGATCACTTGGCTGATCTTTCGTCGGGAAAAACGGCACAGTTTGCTTTCATTGTTGCGGGGCAACTCGATAAATACAGTTTCCGCTTGAAAAAGGCGGGTGATGGCACGGTCGATGGGCATCCAGTAATCAAAATCAAAGGGGAGCCCGATTCGTTTTTGCGCTATCTCATTTCACCGCTGCAGATGACTTACGATTTGCAGACCAAGACTTTAGTTGAGTATCGCGGTACATCCAACCTCCATGACCCCCAATCAGGTAAAGTCTATTCCGCAGTTCGTATCATTTATCCTAGCAAGCCTCCAGCAGGTGCACCCGTACAACTCCCCGCTTTCGATAACTAAGTCTTGTCAGCAGCGCTGGGTTTTGTTAGCTAATGTATAAAAAAATATGCTTTCAAACTCAGGTGCTTCGGGGGTGAAGGGATGTGAAAATATTAATGCAGTTTGATGTGTGGCTCTGTAGCTTTGCGTAGCTGGACGGAAAGTAAATCAAGTGCTGTTTTGATCAAACCATGCAAAGCGAGCTGATGCATCTGGTAGAGTGATTTGTACATCAATCTGGCAATAAGACCGTCGATAAACATATTCCCGCCCATCAAGCCTCCCATCAAATTACCGACTGCACTGCTCCGCCCTAATGACACAAGTGAGCCGAAGTCATGATAGTGAAAGGGGCCTACCTGTTTTCCTTTCAATTGCTGGCTGAATAACTTCGCTAAATACGATGCTTGTTGATGTGCAGATTGGGCACGAGGGGGAATATATCCATGACCGCCTCTCCATTCGCATTGTGCACAATCACCTAATGCATAAACATGCGCATCCTTGGAGGTCTGAAGGTGCTCGTTCACCACAAGCTGGTTGATGCGGTTTGTTTCTAGACCGTCTAACTGAGACAAGAACTCCGGGGCTTTCAAACCAGCAGCCCATACGATGAGATCCGCAGGAATATATAAACCTGAGGCGGTGCTGACTCCATCTGCTCGTACTTCAGTGACTCGCTCGGCCACTCGAATCTCGATGCCCATGCTTTGGAGTAATTGCCCTACGGATTTAGATAAGCGGGGTGTCAGTCCCGGCAAAATCCTGTCTGCTCCTTCAACCAAGGTGATATTGACGTCTTTTTGGGGGTCCATTTGATGAATCCCATAAGCGCCTAGCACCTTACTTGTATTACGAAGCTCAGCGGCAAGCTCAACCCCTGTTGCACCTGCTCCAATAATGGCAATCGATACTTGGTGACTTTGTCCCTCTGCTGCCCGTGTCTCGGCTCGCATACAGGCTGCAATGAGTTTCTGACGGAACCGCTCGGCATCAAAAACGGAATCTAAACCTATCGCATGATCTGAAGTACCAGGGATATTAAAGGTATTAATTTGACTTCCTACGGCAATAACAATTTTGTCATAGGAGAGGTTTCTTTCTGGCAGCATAGGCTGACCATCGCTATCGTTGACGCTAGCAACGCGTATCACTTTATTGGCGCGATCAATGCTCAGCATGCTACCCATTTGAAATTCAAAATAATGCCAGCGAGCTTGAGCAACATACTCAAGGCGATGCAAACCCACATCCATGCTGCCCGCGGCAACTTCATGTAGGTGTGGTTTCCAGATGTGGATGGGAGATTTGTCGACTAGGATGACCTTGGCTTTTCCGGCTTTTCCTAGTGTATTGCCCAGAGTTGTTGCCAGCTCTAGGCCGCCAGCGCCCCCGCCGACCACGATGTATGTGGGAATATGCGCTGCACTCATGAGTTGCACTCCAAAAATGTATACCAATAGTGTAGCAAATCAAAAATCATGAATACTTTTATACTAAACCACGCGAGGCAAGTTCAGCAGCGGAAATAACCGCCTTCGATTTATTCACTGTTTCTTGCCATTCAGAGGCAGGAACTGAGTCAGCAACGATGCCAGCCCCCGCTTGAACATAAAGGGTGCCGTGTTGAATGACCCCTGTTCTGATTGCAATGGCTAAATCCATATCTCCATTAAAGCCCAGATATCCAACCGCTCCGCCGTATACGCCTCTTCGAGAATTTTCGAGCTCATCGATAATTTCGAGTGCGCGAACTTTAGGGGCTCCGCTTAATGTGCCAGCAGGGAAAGTAGCTTTCAGCACATCGATCGCATCGAATCCTTTTCGTAAGGTTCCTTCTACGTTTGATACGATATGCATCACATGAGAATAGCGCTCAATCACCATGTTCTCTGTGAGCTTCACCGTTCCAGCATCTGAAATACGTCCCACATCATTTCGTCCAAGGTCGATCAGCATGACATGCTCTGCACGTTCTTTAGGATCGGCCAATAGGTCTTCAGCTAGGGCTTGATCTTGCTCTGGAGTCTTACCGCGAGGGCGAGTGCCTGCAATAGGTCGCAAGGTAACCTGCCCATCTTGCAGTCTGACTAAAATCTCGGGTGATGCTCCCACTACTTGAAAGTCTCCAAAATCATAATAGAACATGTAGGGAGAGGGGTTGAGTGTCCGTAGGGCGCGGTATAAAGTGAGTGGGGCGGCATGATAGGATCGACGCATACGCTGACTCAGGACAACCTGCATGGCATCGCCATCATGAATATATTGCTTTGCCTGTAAGACCATTTCTTCAAAACGCTCCTGCCCTATTTCAGATAGGGCAACAGCATCAGCATCAGAGCTATTGGCTGGGGAAATAGGTGGGATTGCTGCTGCAGAGCGAAGATCATCTCGGAGCTGTTCGAGTCTATTGACTGCTCTTTGGAAGCTTCCGTGTTCTGATGGGTCTGCATACACTACCAAACTTAGCTTGCCACTGAGGTTATCTACAACAATCAATTCAGTGGAAAGTAGCAAGAGAATATCCGGTGTTTCGGCACCGCCTTTCTTCCATCCTTGGTTCAGTCGGCGCTCCATGTAGCGCACACAGTCATGCCCAAAATATCCCACTAGGCCCCCACAAAAACGGGGGAAATTCGCAAGAGGGGCTACTTTGTATTGACTAAGCCAAGTCCGGACAAAAGCAAGAGGATCGATCTGCTGGGACTGCTCAATGATCTGATCCTCTCGTAACACTTGAACATCATGGCCATGAGCCACAATGCGGGTTTTTGCTGGAAGACCAATAAATGAGAAGCGACCAAACCTTTCCCCTCCTTGAACCGACTCAAGCAAATAAGACCAAGGCTTATTTGCCAGTTTAAGATAGGCTGATAAGGGCGTATCGAGGTCTGCTAAGGTTTCAAGTACAAGCGGAATTCGATTAAAGCCAGCAGCAGCGAGCGCTTGAAACTCCTGCTCAGTTGTGACAACTTGATTCACATCGCCTCACTTGCTTGTTGGATTTCTTTTCGCATTGCTGAAATGACTTCGGAATAGCTTGCTGCACCAAAAATTGCAGATCCTGCTACAAAGGTGTCTGCTCCCGCACGAGCAATTTCACCAATATTATCTACCTTCACTCCGCCATCTACTTCTAACCAAATATCACGTCCACTCAGATCAATACGTTTTCGAACGCTAGAGATCTTGTTTAGCGTTTCTGGGATAAAGCTTTGGCCACCAAATCCTGGGTTGACTGACATCATTAAAATTAAATCGAGTCGATCTATGACATGATCAAGATAATGCAAAGGTGTTCCTGGATTAAATACCAAGCCTGCCTTGCAACCATTATCTCGTATCAATGCTAAAGATCGATCTATATGCTCTGAGGCCTCAGGGTGAAAACTAATGATATTTGCCCCGGCTTTGGCAAAGTCAGGGATGATGCGATCTACGGGTTTCACCATTAAATGAACATCGATGAGCGCTTTAGTGTGCGGGCGGATTGCACTGCATACCATTGGGCCAATGGTGAGATTGGGAACGTAATGATTATCCATTACGTCGAAGTGAATAATATCGGCACCCGCATCGATTACATTGCGTACTTCTTCGCCCAGGCGAGAAAAGTCAGCAGAGAGAAGACTAGGGGCAATTCGAGCGGGATTCATTGAATTCTCCAAAACTTGCAGACGTTACAGGGTTTGGTGTGGAATGTAGTCATGACAGAATCTTTAAAATATCGCATTACTGTACAAGCTGTATCTCAATATTTACCCGATCAATCAGATGAATCAGATCGGCGTTATGTATTTACCTACACAATTACCATTACCAATACGGGTGAGGTAACTGCACAATTATTAAGTCGACACTGGGTAATTACTGATGCCGACTCCCAAGTTCAAGAAGTGCGAGGAATGGGAGTAGTGGGCGAACAACCGACTTTGCAACCCGGGGAAAGCTTTCAGTACAGTAGCGGATCCGCCATCGCTACTCCCGTTGGCACTATGTCGGGAAGCTATCAAATGATTGCCAAAGACGGCACTCGATTTGAAGCAGAAATCCCCACTTTTGTTCTCAGCGTTCCTAGGGTGCTTCATTGAAATTCAATTATTTCGGGTCTGCTTTATTTTTGCCTTCACGGGGCAGTGTCCACCAAACTATGAATAAAGCGAGTCCCAGCGCCAACCCTGCTTCAAGTAAAATCCACTCCATGAAAATATCCTCATACACTAAGCCTGTCTATTCTACTCTGTTCGCCCGAGCACTTCTGGCTGTTACTTTAGGTATTTCTGCACTTTCCCTTAATCCTGCATTTTCCGCAGAGCCATCTAAAATGCCTGCTCTCAAGGCAACATCTGCTTTGAAGACAGCAAATGCTCCGAGTATCAGTTCAAGTTCTTTGCCTGCATCATGCGCTTGCATGGATTCTTCTAATGCAGAGAACACCTCAGGTACATCGCCTAGCCGCAAAGGAAGTTTGCGTTTGGCCAGTTGGTCTGATCTTCCAGATGTGGATGCCAAAGCTGTTGTCAAGCCTATGTGGCAATCCTTGCTGCAGGGTTGCGTGGCTTTACGATCAGATCCTATATGGACCGAGATTTGTGATGCGGCAGTAAACCTTGGGGAGGATAAAGACCAAGAAACCAAATTCGAGTTTCTTAAATCTCACTTCGTGCCATGGCAAGCCCTAGGTTCTGAAGGGCAAAGTGATGGTTTGGCAACGGGATACTACGAACCGATCTTGCACGGAAGCCGCAAAGCGGATGAACGTTTTCGTGTTCCTCTCTATAGCAAACCTGATGACCTTTTAACGATCGATCTCGAAAGCGTAGTACCTGAACTTCGCGGACGCAGGGTGCGCGGTCGCTTGGATGGAAATCGTGTTGTTCCTTATTACTCGCGAGCAGACATTGATCAAGATACACCTTCAAGTTTGAAGGGCCGTGAAATTGTCTGGATAGATGATCCTGTTGAAGTATTCTTTCTTCACATTCAGGGCTCTGGGCGCGTTGAATTAGCTGAAGGTGGGGGATTGCACGTAGGCTATTCTGATCAAAATGGACAGCCATTTCGATCAGTGGCTCGCCTACTGATTGAACGAGGAGAATTAAGTGTCGCTCAGGCGACCTTGCAAGGAATAAAAGCCTGGGCCTTAGCCCACCCTGATCGGGTTGCAGAGTTTTTATTTGCTAACCCTAGCTATGTGTTTTTTAGAGAATTACCAGGCGATTTACCTGGGCCCCTTGGAACTCTGGGTACTCCCTTAATCGGCGAAGGAAGCGTTGCTGTCGACGCACGGATCATCCCCTTGGGAGTTCCCGTATTTGTCGATACTACTTTTCCTTTGACCCAACAGCCCTTAAAACGCTTTGCAATGGCCCAAGATACAGGCGGAGCCATTAACGGCTCAGTGCGTATCGATTATTTCTGGGGTTTGGGTGATTCTGCTTTGGCGCAAGCAGGACGAATGCGCCAAAAATTAAAACTTTGGGCTTTGCTGCCTATTGGGACGCATGCTGAAATGGGGACCCTTGTTCGGGAAACAATTCCGCTGAGTTCCGCTGACTTCCAGCGTTGAGACTAAATCTGATTTAACGATTGCGGAAGATTGCGGCCTTTGAGTCCAGTAGGGTCAAGGAAATTGGCTAGCATTCTATGGCCATGTTCTGTCAGGATGGATTCAGGGTGGAACTGTACGCCCTCCACATCTAGGGTTCTGTGCCTGAGTCCCATGATTTCACCATCTTCTGTCCAGGCGGTAATTTCTAAGCAATCAGGAAGTGTTTCGGCCTTAACCGCCAAAGAGTGATAGCGAGTTGCACGAAAGGGATTTGGCAATCCTTGAAACACCCCTGTGTCGTGATGCATGACGGGCGAGGTTTTGCCATGCATAACTTCTTTGGCATGGATCACATCCCCCCCAAAAGCCGCCCCAATACTCTGATGACCTAGGCAAACACCAAGCAAAGGAATTTTTCCGGCAGCAGCCAAAATCAGTGGGACTGAAATACCTGCTTCTTTGGGGGTACAAGGACCAGGAGAGATGACGATGCGATCTGGGGCGAGTGCCATGACGCCCGCCACATCGATTTCATCATTCCGAATGACCTTTACCTCTTCCCCTAGCTCAGCGAAGTACTGAACGAGATTGTAAGTAAAGGAATCGTAGTTATCGAGCATTAGCAACATAATTTGGCCATTATACGAGAGCTCAGCGGGGGCCGAGGCTCTTTTCGATTTCGTCGGCGGGGATCGCGCCCGGAACCAAGCGGCCATTAGCGAAGATGAGCGTTGGCGTGGCTTCAATACCTAGTTTGCTTCCAAGAGTCTTGGTTTTATCTAGTGCAGTGCTGTCGCAATTACGCGCTTCAGGCAGCACGTTCTTGGACCAGTAGTCTTCCCAAGCTTTGGCACGGTCAGATGCACACCATATGCGTTTAGAGTGATCGATTGCATTGGGGTGGAGGGCTGGAATAGGGTACAAAAAAGTATAAACCGTGATATCCGTTATGGAAGCCATATTCTGCACAAGCTTTTTACAGTAAGGGCAGTCAGAGTCAGAAAATACAGCAATTTTGCGTTTACCATTTCCTTTCACTTGTTTAATTGCAAGATCAAGTGGCAAAGAATCAAATTTGACTGCAGTGATCTCATCCAGGCGCTCACCGGTAAGATCTTTGAATCCTTTCATTTCGAAGATATGGCCAGTAAAAAGATAGGTGGCACGCTCATCCACATAAACCAATTTATGATCCTCAGTAATAACTTCAAATAGTCCTGCATAGGGCGTAGCGCGAACACTCGAGATGACAATGGCTTGTCCCTCTTCGCCGCTTTGAACTAGCTTTTGCTGAACAAGTTTTTTAAGTGCATCTAGGTCGGCTGCCTGACTGGCCAGACTGAGCATTCCAATAAAAGCCAATGCCAAAGATATGCGAAGGGACTGAACGATAAAAGAGATCAAGATATATTCCTTGGAAATAAGCTAAATAGAGATTTAGCGCTCTGTACTGCCTGCCGCATGACTTACGAGTAAGGACTTCAAAAAAGGAATATTGTTCACCAGATTCATCCCCATATTTCTCAAGGGGCGAACTATCAATGTATTTTGAGAGAATAAAAGATGAAGTTTATCTGTTACCTCCTGCATAAGAGACACAGGGAGGGCTCGACGCCGCACATAACGTCTCAGCACACTTTGATCGCCGACATCGGGGCCCAGCCCACGCTCTTCTATGGATTGGGCTAAACACGCTGCATCTGCAAAACCCAAATTGAGCCCTTGCCCTGCTAATGGATGGATACCATGCGCAGCATCCCCTACTAAGGCGCAACGTTCACCAGCAATTTTCGGAACTTTGACTAATTGCAGCGGAAAGCCCCGTGCTGGGCTGAGTGCTTTAAGTGGCCCTAGAGGCATGCCAATTTTACTGCGTAAAGCATCGACCAAGTCACAGGACTCTAAGGCTAAAAGACTTTGTGCATGGTCTTGGTGCGCCGACCATACCAAAGAAATATGATTGCCGCCTAAGGGAAGCAGGGCGATGACCTCGCCATCAATAAACCATTGTCGAGCGATCTGGTCGTGCGGTTCAGAGCAAGAAAGATTCATCACAATTCCTTGCTGTCTATAGTCGTGACGATCTGCTTCCCAATTTAGGGTTTGGCGCAGCCAAGATTGAGCCCCATCGGCACCGATTAGTAAGGAAGTGCTGAGCGATTGTGATGCATTGAGTTCAATAGAAATATCACTAGTGTTGAGATGCAAAGAATGTACCTCATTCACTTGAAACCATGATTGCCCATACATAGCTTGCAATACAGATCGCAATGCTGATTGAATGGCACCATCTTCTACCACTTTAGCAAGATAGTTCGATCGCTCTCCAAACCGAAGATGGCCTTGGTCATCTCCAAATACTTCCATCTCTCTAATGATACCGATGCGCGATGTATCCAAGTATTTCCAAGCCCCCAGTTTTTCTAGTAACGCACACGACTGAGGGTTGAGCGCATACACGCGCGTATCAAATTCAGCAGGGGGAATCCATGGTAGATCTTGGCGCCGATCGATCACTGATAGGCGTAATCCTTGATTGAGCAGCATTAAAGCTAAGCTTAATCCAACTGAACCGCCACCTAAAATGATGACATCATTTTTTTTTGAGGGGGCAGAAAGTAATTTCATACTGCCAAACCGTCAGACATGAGTTGTGAAAAGCGATCGCGTAAAGAGGGCGTGATGTCCATCGCGCTTAGGGCAAACGATCCTAGGCTGCGCACTCCCGGTATAGGTAAGGTGAATCCTTGCGCAAGTAGATGGGTCAGCCCTCCCGTTAGCCATCTGTCGGCGCGGCGCTCAGATGAAAAGAGATTCAGTAGGGATGGGTGGCCTGGGTCTTGAGCGTGGGCGACTCCTAGGCAATCTCTGAGTTGCACGACATCACGCAATCCCAAATTAAAGCCCTGACCCGCAACAGGATGCAAGGTTTGCGCCGCATTCGCGATCCGAATCACACGATGGTGAGCGGGACGCAAAGAGAAACGGGATTTGAGCGGGTACCTAACGCGTGGACTTGCGTTTACAAAACATCCCGCACGGTCGCCAAACCAATCCTGTAAAGCAGATAAAAATGCTTGATCACTTAAGCTGCATAGATCTTGAATGCGCGCGGACGAACCTGTCCAGATCAGCGCAAGCCCTTGTGCAGAAGGCAGCAAAGCAATGGGGCCCTCGGGTGTAAATCTTTCCCAAGCAAGTCCGGCTTTCGCGCCTAAGCTTGTTATTTGGCAAGAGAGTGCTTCGGTGCCGTAGGACCAGTTGAGCGCTCGAGGATCATCGATCTGCGCACCGCCATCAGCAACAATCGATAAAGCGCTAAGAATACTGTGTCTGCCTGAAGAAGGGGATTGATAGCTTATTCTTGCTGCGGTGTGAGAACCCTCGATCGATAAAACCCGTCTATGGGATTGAACGGTGATCAGCGATTCAGATTGGATCTTATTACGCAATGCAGTCAAGAGCGCTTGATAAGAAACGGTATAACCAAAGACCTTTTTGCCCACATCCTCGGCAGACAAAAGGACTTGGCCAGGCATTCCTCGTTGAGATACATGAATAGAACGAATCGCCTGAGCATTTAAGTCTTGCGGTACGATACCAATCTCAGCCAATACATTCCAAGAGGACTGACTTAATGCCAGCGTTCTCTCATATTTTTCTGAATGCACAGCAGACCAGTTGCCCGCTTCAATGACAAGAGAAGGCCAACCTTGTTGAGCCAATAGCAGGGCCATGCAACAACCTGCTGGACCTCCGCCAATGATGCAAATGGAATCTGCCATCTTGTTCATTCAGACATTAGACTTTCAATGTCATCAATTTCTTTAGGGGCGTCAGAAGTGAGTACTTCACGCCCTTGCTCTGTCACCAATATATCATCTTCAATACGGATTCCGATGTTCCAGAACGCTCGAGGAATGGAGCGGTCGGGGCGAATATATAATCCTGGCTCAACTGTTAAGACATTACCCGGGGCGAGTCGGCGGGCCTTGCCATCAACCGAATAACTTCCAACATCATGGACATCAAGTCCTAACCAATGCCCAGTGCGATGCATATAAAAGCGTCGATACTCTCCGCTTTCAATGACCCGCGTGACAGGACCTTTAAGTAGCTTAAGGTCTACCAAACCCTGTGCTAATACTTTTACTGCAGCATCGTGATAACTCGTGAAAAGCGCACCAGGCTTAACTGCTTTGATCGCTGCAAGTTGGGCGGCAAGAACAATTTCATAGCAATCACGTTGGGCGGGTGTAAATGTCCCGCTCACTGGGAAGGTTCGTGTGATGTCAGAGGCATAGCCATCGAGTTCACAGCCTGCGTCGATCAGAAGTAATGATTGATCTGCCAGAGGTGTATTGTTTTCGATGTAATGCAAAATGCAGGCGTTGGCACCACCTGCAACTATAGATGGATAGGCGGGTGCTTGAGCCCCATGGCGCCTAAATTCATGGATTAATTCGGCTTCGATCTCATACTCAAACATGCCAGGCTTAGTCATCATCATCGCGCGGACATGTGCTTGAGCCGCAATATTGGCAGAGCGACGCATCGTCCGAATTTCAGTACGATCTTTGATCAAGCGCATTTCGTCGATCAAGCCACGAATATCTGAAAAATCAGTTGGAGCCCTGACTCCACTGCGAACTTGAGACCGCACTTGGTTTAGCCAGTTCATTACCTTTGTATCGAAATAGGTATCTGCACCGACAGGGTAGAGGAGTTTTTTTTGGCCAGCCATTAGACCTGGGGCCATCTGGTCCAGGGATTCAATGGGATACGTTTCAGTGAAGCCAAATACTTGTTGCGCAGCTTTGGGACCATAGCGGTAGCCATCCCAGATTTCGCGCTCCATATTTTTTTGGCGGCAAAATAGGATTGAACGAGGAGACTTTCCTCCAATAATAACCAAAACAGACTCGGGCTCAGGAAAGCCTGTTAAGTACCAAAAATGACTGTCAAATCGGAAAGGATAGTGCGTGTCTGCGTTACGTAAATGCTCATGTGCAGTTGGAATAAAGGCAATTCCCTCTCCCATTTCTTTTTGCAGACGGCGACGGCGTTGAGCTTGTGAACGGAAGTCTTTGGCGACTCCCCGTGCCGAGGTTTTGGGTGAGCGAGTTAAGGCCATGCAAGCTCCAAAAAAAGAGATTTATTAAGCTAAGAGCGAAGCGAAGAGGAATTGTTCACTCTTGCTAAGTCGGTTGGGGTTCCTACGTTATCCCATTTGCCTAAATGTTGCAGGCCAGATACTTGATTGGCCTGAACGGCTTTTCGCAAAAGGTTTCCTAGATCTGCAGGCTGGCCTGGGATCAAACCATCAAAAAAAGAGCGCCGGTATACCCCGATATTGCCATAGGTTAGGGATGGCTTTTCGCTTTGAACAACGCGATTGTTTTCTAGATCAAAGTCTTGGCTTACTCGATGATCATCAACCAGTATCAAGTGCGCAAGATTACGATTATTGATCAGTGCGTGAGAGACAGAGAGCAATCCATAGTCGAAGTCAGTGAAAATATCTGCGCTGGCTACCAAGAATGTATCACCTCTTAATTTTGTCAAAGCCTTAACAATCCCACCCGCAGTTCCAAGAGCCACCTCCTCAGGAGACCAAACGATTTCTACCCCATAGCTATTTCCGTCACCTAAGGCTTTTTCAATTTGGTTTCCTAGCCAAGCATGATTAATCACGATACGTTTGAAGCCCGCACTTGCAAGTGCCAAAATTTGCCACTCAATGAGGCTATGTTCCTGAACCTTTAAAAGAGGTTTAGGTGTCGTGTCAGAAAGAGGGCGCATCCGCTCCCCTCTTCCCGCCGCTAATAACATGGCATCCATCATGGCCTTAGAAACTGAATCCTTCTGATAGCTGGTCGTGACTGTCTGCGAGCAATCTAGAAAGAGGGCGAAGCTCAGAATATCTTTCGCAGGATTTTTGGGTGTAGCTCAACACAAGAGGGATAGATTCCAGATACCCCGACTTTCCGTCTCGATGATGTAATCGTGCAAATATCCCCAAGACTTTTAGGTGGCGTTGAACTCCCATCCATTCAAAATCGCGAAAGCACTCGCCCACATCATCTGGAACAGGAAGCTTCTTGGCACGAGCCTGCTCCCACCATCGCACTAACCAGTCTAATTGTTGCTCTTCATCGAACTCAATGTATGCATCCCTGAGGAGTGAAACGAGGTCATAGGTAATGGGGCCCAAAACTGCATCTTGAAAGTCTAAAATACCTGGTCCTGGTTCACATGCCATTAAGTTACGACTGTGATAGTCGCGATGAACCAGAACTTGTCCCTGCGCTAAGCAGTTTTGAATAATAGCTGCAGTGGCTTGATTCCATATTTTTATTCCTTCATCATTAAGTGGGCGACCTAAGTGCTGATCAAGATACCAAGTTGGACAGAGATCCATTTCGGTTTGGAGTCTGGGACCATCATAAATGGGGATACCATCAGAGGATTGAACTGTAATACCCTGAAGTGTACAAAGTGCGGTGAGGGCTTTTCGATAGAGCGGATCAGCTTTCTGAGTTTGTAAAGCTTGTAAATAGGTGCTAGCACCAAGGTCTTCCAACAGTAAAAAGCCTTGTTTGAGATCCTGCGCAAACAGTTCGGGTGCTCGAAGACCAGCAGATCGCAATAGCTTTCCAATGGCAATGAAAGAGGTGCAGTCTTCAAGCTCTGGCGGGGCATCCATGACAATAAAAGATCTTTCGCCCTGAGTAATGCGAAAATAGCGACGGAAACTCGCATCACTGGAGGCAGGCTCAAGATGGCTGCCGTCAATGTTGCATTTGGTTTCTAACCAGCGTGCCAAGGCTTCCAGCCGCGTCATACTTCGATTCCTTTAATTTAAATTTTATTCAGATGGCAAATATGCCCCAAGTGTGCGATTTTAACACCCGTTCATCTCGTTCATCTTTGCAGGTAGGCATGCGCAATTCGCTGCTCTTCGCTTTTTTCTTGGTTTTTGTACCCGCATTAGGGGTGTTTTCCTATGCGGATCAGGCTATGCCTGTTGCGGGCCCTCAAAAAGCGACTGAGATTGATGCGATTCATATGGAAGGGCCAATGAATGGCATGATTACGGCTACTGGACGAGCGGTCGCTAGCCAACCTAATTTAGTGATTACAGCAGATCAGATCCAATACCTAGTGCCAGATGAGCGCTGCATTGCTGAGGGTAATGTGATCATTGAGCGGGGAAAAGACTTCATAACAGGGCCTAGAAGTGAATACAACTTGAAAAATCACTCGGGTTCTGTGGATTCACCTGAAATTACTCTGTCTGCAGGACCTGATCGTTTGCGCTCAAGTCGCGCAACTGCTTCATTAGGGGTCTTTTTGGATGATCTTCATAGTCGGTTTGAGAATGCCCATTACTCAACGTGTTCTGCGGCAGATGAGGATTGGTATTTAACGGCTAATAATCTAGAACTCGACTCAAGTACGCAGATTGGCGAAGGGGAAAATGCACGGATCGTATTTGAAGGGGTACCAATTGTGTATTCTCCTTACATTAATTTTCCAATGAACAGTAATCGTAAGTCTGGTTTTCTCACGCCAGATTTTGGTAGTACGAACAATGGTTTTGAGACCCTCACACCCTACTATTTCAATATTGCACCAAACATAGACGATACCTTGACTCCGCGGTTGATGACCAAGCGAGGGCTGATGTTTGCTGATGAGTTTCGTTATGTCGAGCCCGGACTCAAAGGCGTCTTTACAGGTGAGTATCTGGCTAATGATCATTTAACAGGTTCGAATCGCTATTTTGGGAGCCTAAAACAAGAAGCGCAGCTAGGGGATGGTTTTGCATTCAATATTAATGCTCAGATGGCCTCTGATGACGCCTACTTGCGCGATTTGGGCTCTACAGCCAATTCTGTTCCCAATGCGGCATCCAACCCCTATTTGCCCAGGGATTTTTCACTTACGAAGCACTATGATTTTTGGGCGTTTCAATTTCACGCCTTGTCATTTCAAACCTTGAACGATCCTGCTAATCCCATTGTGGATCAATATCGAATGCGCCCACAGTTTGTAGCGAATTATTCGCGCGACTTATTCGGTGTAGATTTAGATTTCAATAATGAATATACCGATTTTAGACATCCAAGTTTGCAGGATGGTCAGAGATATGTTTCTGTGCCTTCATTGCGAATGCCGATTAATCTGGGTTGGGGATTCATTGCGCCGAAAATCTCTTTGCACTATTCCGATTACGTTCTTAATGCTTTGCCAAGTGCAGGGCTCACAGGAAAAAGTATTTCTCGAACGCTACCCATTTCCAGCATTGATTCTGGCCTATATTTTGATCGAGATTTAGTCTGGAATGATAAGTCGATGACCCAAACGCTTGAGCCACGTTTGTTCTATGTTTACATTCCTTATAAAGATCAAAGCGCCTTGCCCGTCTTCAATTCAGGGGTGGCTGACTTTAGTTACAGTCAGTTATTCTCTGAGAATCAATTCAGTGGACCAGACCGAATCAATGAAGCGAATCAAATAACCGCTGCGGTTCAGTCAAGGCTCATTGATCCAGCAACCGGAACCGAATGGATTAAAGGGGTGCTGGGGCAGCGCTATTACTTTGAATCACAGCAAACTATTATCCCGGGTCAGCTAGCGCGCGCTGGCAATACTTCAGATATCCTTGCTGGGTTGAGTGGGCGAGTGAGTAAAGAAATTACGTCAAGCTTTCTATGGGACTACAACCCTGCATTAACTAGAACAGAAAAGTTTAGCCTGGGTGGGCGCTACTCTCCTCAACCCGGAAAAGCAATTAATCTGGGATACCGAATTAACCGTGATACTCCCGGACAGGCAGATATTCGCCAAATTGACGTTTCAGCAGAGTTGCCTATCGCTTTCGGGTGGTCGGGGGTTGCTCGCGTGAACTACGATACGGCACAGTCGACCTTAGTGGAGGGCCTATTCGGCGCTGAGTATAATGCGGGTTGTTGGGTTTTTAGGATCGTCACTGATCGTCAAACGGTATCTGCAGTGCAAGTGAACTCAGTGTTATTTGTCCAGCTCGAACTGAATGGCATGGGCGGGCTGGGAAAAAATCCGCTTGAAGCTCTTAAAACTGCCATTCCTGGCTACCGAAAGACTAACGAGATTTATTAATGAATTGTTTCTTGCGTTTATTGTTTCTCCCCTTTATTACCCTCATGCTTATCAAAGATTTACAGGCAGGTGAACTAGGTCCTCGCTTTGATGAACAAGATGTGGTTGCTGGGTCGAATGCGGCTGCTTCAAAAAAAACAGGGGCAGTAAAAGACGGTAAACCCGTACTAGACAAAATCGTTGCTGTCGTCAATAACGAAGTCATTACTCAAGTTGAGTTAGATGATCGTACCGATACGCTTTATAAGCAATTTGTTCAAAAATCAGGTCAGACTCCCGATAGAGACGCCCTTCGAAAACAGGTACTTGAGAGGCTTATCACCGATAAAGTTTTGATTCAGTATGGTCGTGAGACCGGACTGCGCATTGATGATGGGATGTTGGAGGGAGCAATAGGCCGTATCGCTGAAGATAACAAACTGGATGTAGCGAACTTTCGTATTAAATTGCAGCAAGAAGGCATTGAGTGGTCAAAATTTAGAGAGGAAATTCGGAAGGAAATCCTCTTCGCTCGATTACGTGACCGTGAAATTGATAGCAAAACAGTTGTAACAGATACTGAAGTAGATGCTCAACTTAGATCAGAGATGGCTACGGGGGGTAATGAAGAAGAAATTCTGATCTCCCATTTATTGGTCTCTATTCCTGAACAAGCGGATCCTGAGCAAATTTCCCGCAGAGAGGCACGTGCCCGGCAGGCAATGGATAAACTAAAAGCTGGGCAAAGCTTCTCGCAGGTTGCCGCTACCTTCTCCGATGCGTCTGACGCTTTGCAAGGAGGAAGTTTGGGGTGGCGTCCTATGAGTCGAGTGCCCTCTCTATTTTCGGGTTTGGCTCAAAGCATGAAGAAGGGTGAAGTGTCTTCTATTATTCGTGCGGGGAATGGGTTTCATATTTTTCAAGTCGAAGACCGTCGAGGCTCCAAAGTATCTCAAATAGTGAAGCAATATCATTTACGCGAAATTTTGATTCGCTTAAATGCAACGGTGACGGAGAACGATGCCCGTGCTAAGTTGGCAGGCTTACGTGCAAGATGGCAAGCAGGAGAAGACTTTCAATTGCTAGCTAAACTAAACTCGGAAGATGAAAACCGAAACAAAGGGGGCGATATCGGTTGGGTAAGCCAAGGTGAAAGCTTTCCTGAGTTCGATAAAATAATGTTTGCTTTGAAGCCAGGTGAGGTGAGTGAAGCAGTGCGCACTCAAATGGGCATGCATCTCATTCAGTTGGTGGAGTTTCGAGAAAACGATGTGGGTGAAGAACATCGTCGTTTGGCAGCTAAACAAGGTGTGCGTGCCCGAAAAGTAGATGAAGCGTTTGACGATTGGGTCCACCAGCAGCGCGATACCGCTTTTGTTGAATATCGTGATAAGAGTCTACAGCCCTGACCCATTTGATTGCTCTTTCAGCTGGAGAACCAGCAGGTATCGGCCCAGATCTTTGTGTGACGCTGGCTGCAGAAGACGCGCTTAAAGATGTAGTAGTCGTCGCTGATCAAAAAGTATTGGCAGATCGCGCAGATACTTTAGGATTAAGACAGGGCACAGATATCACGTTTCATTTGGCAAATGATTGGGCCGCTGCGGCAACCCCAACTCTGGCTCCTGTATCTTGTCCGGTCTTGAGGGTATGGCATCACCCATGCCCTTCAGCTGTTGCTGCTGGACAATTAAATATTGCAAATGCGAGGTATGTACTCAACTGTCTGGATGCTGCCATTGAAGTTTGTCGGCAAGGGCAGGCCTCGGCGTTGGTGACTGCCCCAGTTCAAAAAAGCATCATTGCTGATGCAGGAATCGCTTTTACTGGCCACACTGAATATCTTGCTGAGAAAACTCAGACTTCACGGGTTGTGATGATGTTGGTGGGTGGCGGGCTGCGGGTAGCGCTCGCAACGACGCATTTGCCTTTGTCGAAGGTATCTGCAGCAATCACCCCTCGATTATTAGATGAAATAATCGAAATAGTATTGACGGATCTTCAGCAAAAATTTGGCATAGCTTCCCCTAGTCTTTTAGTGGCGGGCCTCAATCCTCATGCGGGTGAGGGCGGTCATCTGGGTCATGAAGATCAAGAAATTATTCTCCCTGCGATTGATCGCGCCCGTGTTCGCGGGGCAAATATCACCGGCCCCTTACCCGCAGATACTCTGTTTACTCCTGGGGTATTGGCTGGAGCTGACGCTGTTCTTGCTATGTATCATGACCAGGGATTGCCCGTTTTGAAAATGCAAAGTTTTGGCGGTGGAGTGAATATCACCCTGGGACTACCATTCATTCGCACCTCTGTAGACCATGGAACTGCTCTAGATTTGGCCGGTAGTGGCCGCGCTGAGACCGGTAGTCTGATGGAAGCCTTGGTATTAGCCCGCTCACTAGTTTTGAATAAAAGAAGTTCTTCAGTTTCGCTCAATTGATATGGCGGCTCATATTCCACGTAAGCGATTTGGACAGCATTTCCTAGTCGACCAATCGATCATTACCTCTATTGTAGATGCAATAAACCCTTTGCCTAATGAGCGCTTGCTGGAAATCGGACCTGGATTGGGAGCCATTACGCGACCGCTATTGGAGCGAATTCCTAAGCTCATGGCAGTAGAGTTAGATCGTGATGTTGTTCAGAGGCTTAAGCAGCAGTTTTCGTCTGAGCGTCTAGAGTTATTTGAAGCAGATGCATTGCAATTTGATTTTGAGGCGCTAGGGCCTCAACTTAGGATTGTGGGTAACCTGCCCTACAATATATCTACCCCTCTATTATTCCGTTTTGCAGACTTGGCTTTGGGAATGAGGGATGGACATTTTATGCTGCAAAAAGAGGTGGTAGACCGCATGGTGGCGCTTCCTCGTTCTTCTGACTACAGTCGCTTATCCGTTTTGTTGCAATGGCATTTCCATATGGAGTTGTTAATAGATGTTCCCCCTGAATCATTTGATCCCCCGCCTAAGGTAGATTCAGCAGTGGTTAGATTGATTCCGCGCGAGCGAGATTCAAACCTTCAAGTGAATGAACATAATTTACGAAAGGTTTTATCCGCAGCATTTTCGCAAAGAAGAAAAATGCTGCGGAGTACATTAAAGCCTTTATTCTCTGAACAAGAGCTCGAATGTCAGAGTGTCGTTCCTACGGCAAGGGCTGAGGAGTTGTCTTTAGATGACTTCGTAAGATTGGCTCGCACACTGCCGGTGAATCATTAAAAATTTCGGTAACACTGATCTCGCACGTCTAGTAATTTTGAAATGGGTTTCCAATCTGGATAGATGGTGCTGACGGTGTTCCAAAATTCTGTACTGTGATTCATATGGACAAGATGCGCGCACTCATGTGCAACGACATAGTCGATTTCTGCTGGGCTGGCCTTCATTAAACGCCAATTAAGGCGAATCACTCCAGAACGATTACAACTACCCCATCGGCCTTTGGCGTGGCTGACCTTGATCCCTCTTGGGATGCAGCCTAATTGGTCTGCGAAGTGATGAGAACGTGACCGAAACCATGGGAGTGCATGTGTGACATACCATGCGGTGAGCGCTGCCAATCGGTCGCTACATTCTTCCCAAATAGGTAAGGCTTTGAGGTCTCGCAGTTCAGTGTGTGAGAGTGGTCTTGGCAAGGCTTCATGCGCAGATACCAAACGTAATGGTACTTGGTTGCCCAGCCACCAAACCATATCCCCGTCATTAAATAGCATAGGCGAAGAGCTTGGCGCACGTTCTGCCCAAGTTTTTAGCTTGCTGAAAATCCAGTCTGATTGTTGATCAATGGCATACTTAATCTGTGATTCTCGCACCCACACGGGGCTAGTGACTGTTAAGCCAGTAGTATCAACCTTGAAGCCTATTGTTCGACGTCTTGGTGAAATACGCAGCACATACTCTAATTCTTTTCCGCCGATGACAATATTGCACTTAGAGGAATGAGAGAAAGGCTTCTGGGTCATTCAAATCACTCAAGCATTCCCATCGTCAGCTTTTGTATTGGAGGACAAAGATGATTTTTTTGAAGATACGAGTGCCTGAGCGGGAGGATGACCGAACTGTTCTATCTGGGCTTCAATCCATTCCTCCACGCGACGCGTTAGACTGGTGGGGGACTCGTCAGCGCTTAATGGCCATATTGAAGTGCTTACTCTTACTTGAATGGTACCGCCACGTTTATCAAAGAGACTTTTTTTCCAGAAATAGCCTGCGTCGTGAGCGACAGCAATGACAGGAACTCCTGCTGCAATAGCAACTGCAGCACCACTACTGGCATAGCGCCCGCGAAAACCCGCGGGGGTTCGTGTCCCTTCTGGAAAAATGCTGACCCAATGACCTTTTTGTAATCTTGCGACACCTTGAGCTTGAACTTGTGATCTCGCTTCGCGAGGGGAAGAGCGATTAATAGCGATGGGTTCGCACATTGCTAAGCCCCATCCAAAAAAAGGAATACGAAGTAGCTCCTTCTTAACAACGATTGAGGCAGGTGGAAAAGCTTTCATGAGGAAAAAAGTTTCCCAGGCGGAAGAGTGTTTGGCGAGGATGACTGCAGGCATAGTGGGTAAGGGACTGTCCCAAATGATTTGATAGCGCATGCCTAGAAGAGCAGCAATCTCAACATTCAAACTACACCATATGATTGCGAGTCGAAACACAATTTTACTGCCTAATGGGAGTGCCAAAATCATCAATATGGCAAATATGGGGGTAGTGATGCACTGAATCAGAAACAGTGTTAACCCACGCAAGGCGTTCAATCGGCATCCTCTGCAATAATTGCGCGAACCGCCTCAGCAAGGTCATCAAAAATCAATGTGCCTTTAGGCAGTCCTCCAGTCGCTATGGTTTTCTCCCCTTTTCCTGTTCTCACCAAAATAGGTTTGGCCCCAGTAGTTTCTGCAACTTGAAGATCTCGCAACGAATCCCCAATACAGGGAACTTGGGATAAGGGAATACTATAGCGTTGACTGATTTCTACAAACATACCAATTGCAGGTTTGCGGCATTCACACCCAACATTGGCAGCATGCGGACAAAAGAAAATAGCTTCTATCCTGCCCCCTACGCGCGATAAAGCATCCATCATTTTTTCGTGAATGGCGTTGAGAGTGACCATATCAAATAAACCGCGGCCCACACCAGATTGATTGGTGGCTACTACTACACGATATCCCGCTTGGTTGAGTTGAGCGATGGCTTCAAGACTTCCAGCAATTGGTTTCCATTCATCGGGGTGTTTAATAAACTGGTCGCTATCTACATTGACCACGCCGTCGCGGTCCAATATCACTAGTTTGTCTTCTCTGGCTTCCATGGTCTTAGTTTGATAATTTTGAGATGTCTGCTACGCGATTCATTAAAATTTCTAGTCGGACCAGAAGAGAAAGTCTGTTGTTTCGGATCGCAACATCTTCGGCCATCACCATCACTGTATCGAAGAACTGATCAACGGGTCCGCGTGCTGAAGAAAGCGCTTTTAATGCTCCCACATAATCCCCTTCGGAGAGTTGAGATTCAACTATAGGTGAGAGTTTTAGAATTTCCTCAAATAGTTGATGTTCAGCCGTCTCAGAAAAGTGTTGTGAGTCAACGCTCAACTTGGGGAGTGGCTCTGCTTTTCGAAGAATATTACGAATTCGTTTATTCGCAGCAGACAGACTGGGGGCTTCTTCTAATAAACGGAATTGCTGAACGGCTTCTAGGCGAGCCGGAATGTTGTCGAAGCGAGAAGGGCTAGTAGACAATACAGATTCAATTTCTTCTGGCGTGAAATGTTTTTCGCGTAAAAGGTTTCGAGCTCTATCCAGAATAAATACATATAACTTTTCAGCGGTATCATTTGCAATCACACCAATGGGGAAGGTGGCGGCAGATTGTTCAAGCAATGCGGGTAACTCGATGGGTAAGGCGCGTTCCATTAAAATCCGCACGACCCCCAGTGCTTGACGACGAAGACCAAAGGGATCTTTATCGCCCGTTGGTATTTGCCCAATCCCGTAAATCCCTGAAAGTACATCTAGTTTGTCGGCAAGAGCAACAGCGCAGGCTGAATGGCTATTGGGTAGATCGTCCCCAGCAAAGCGAGGTCGGTAATGTTCACCGATGGCATTGGCAATGTCATCTGGTTCGCCATCATGTCGCGCGTAATAGGCTCCCATCACGCCTTGCAGTTCCGGAAACTCACCGACCATTTCAGTGACGAGATCAGCTTTGCAGAGTCGGGCAGCACGGGAAGCCATCGCTGGATCACTACGCAGTGCGTTGGCAATCCATGTGGCTAGAGCCTCTAGTCGCTCAATGCGATTGAGAACACTGCCTAGTTTATTGTGATAAACGACATTGGCAAGTCCAGGGATACGTGATTCAAGTGTTTGCTTGCGGTCTTGTTCGTAGAAAAAACGAGCATCTGATAAACGCGCTCTTAATACGCGCTCATTTCCATGAATAATTTCATCTGGCCTATCCGTCTCAATATTTGAAACTAATAAAAATCTATTCAGCAATTTCCCATTGATATCACCAAGAGGGAAATATTTTTGATGCTGTTGCATCGAGAGAGTTAAACATTCGGTAGGGACATCGAGGAAGGAGGAATCAAATTCACCCGAATACACAAAGGGCCACTCCACAAGCGCTGTGACCTCATCGAGTAATTCAGGAGCAGACAATAATTTTGCCCCCTTTGCAGCTAGATCTAATTGATCTCTGATTTTTTCGCGTCGTTGCGTAAAACTAGCGATCACTTTCCCCTCACGTTCCATGGTGTTGGCATAGTCTTCTGCACGATGAAGGGTGATGACGCCATTAGATAAAAATCGATGGCCTAAGGTGGTGTTGCTTGCTTGGTGCCCCATGGCTTGAATGGGAATAATTTCACTTCCATGCAAAGCGACTAGCCCATGCACGGGGCGAACGAATTGAGCATCTCCTGCTCCCCAACGCATCACTTTATGAACGGGTAATTTTGCTAGTACCTCGGTGAGTATTTCCTGAAGACCTTCTGCCAATGCTGAACCCTTATGGGTTGAACGATGAAGGTAAACTTCTATACCTTTAGTATCGATGCTCGTTTCAAGGTCTTCCAGCGCTATTCCGCATGATCTGGCGAATCCTAAAAGGGCTGGGGTAGGGTTGCCTTGAGCGTCATGGCCTGCTGCTTTAGCAGGGCCCTTGCGTTCAACTGTCCTGTCTGGCTGAAAGGCTTCGACGCTAATAACCCTGACTGCAAGTCTGCGTGGGGCTGCATAGCCTTCAAAAGGGGCATGCTGAGGACAATAACCTCGCTCCTTCAAACCTAAGGTGATTCCCTCTGAAAACGCTTTTCCTAATTTGGATAAAAGTTTTGGAGGAAGTTCTTCGGTTCGAAGTTCGAGCAGCAATGTCTCAGCCATGACCGACTCCCGCTTCAGTATTTTGAGGTATCTCAGGTTTTAACATTGGAAACCCGAGCGCTTCTCGGGAGTTGTAATAAGTCTGCGCTACCTGACGAGCCAATGTTCGTATTCGGCCAATATAGGCTGCACGCTCGGTTACTGAAATGGCTCCGCGAGCATCTAAAAGGTTAAAAGTATGCGAGCACTTGAGAGCTAATTCATAAGCTGGCAAGGGTAATCCAGCTTCAATAATTCTTGTTGCCTGCTGTTCATAATTTTTAAATTGCTCGAACAACCAATTCGCATCACTGAATTCAAAGTTGTAGCGCGATTGCTCAACTTCATTTTGATGATAGACATCACCGTAAGTGATACCAGGTGTCCAAACGAGATCAAATAAATTATCTTTGCCTTGAAGATACATGGCCAGCCGTTCTAGACCATAAGTGATCTCACCCAGAACAGGTTTGCAGGATAGTCCTCCAACTTCCTGGAAATAAGTGAATTGGGTAACTTCCATGCCATTTAGCCATACTTCCCAGCCTAGTCCCCAAGCGCCTAGAGTGGGGTTTTCCCAATCGTCTTCAACGAAACGTATATCATTTTTTTGTGTGTCGATCCCTAGAGCCCGCAAAGAGTCTAAGTAGAGCTCTTGAATGTTGTCGGGAGAGGGTTTGAGTACTACCTGAAATTGATAGTAGTGTTGCAAACGGTTTGGGTTTTCGCCATAGCGCCCATCTTTTGGGCGGCGAGAAGGTTGCACATATGCCGCCTTCCAGGGCTCTGGTCCCAAAGATCGAAGAAAGGTTGCGGTATGCGAGGTACCCGCCCCCACCTCCATGTCAAAGGGTTGAAGAAGAGCGCAGCCTTGCGCACCCCAAAAATTTTGGAGTCGCAGAATCAGATCTTGAAAACTCAGCATGAAATGGGAGATAACTGAAAAAAATAAGTTGGAATTTTAACTTGGATAGCCAGTTTGCTGTGGCTTTACGATAATTCATCCTTACTTGGTTGGGTCTGCAACCAAGCCCATCCCATCAGCAAGATAAAACAAATCAAAGTCCATTCTGGGATGCTAAGACTTAGGAATGTCCAGCCCAAAGCTGCGCACTCACCTGATCCTGAGAGAACTTTCCGAAGTACCTCAGTGAAAGGAAAGGTATCAAACAGGTAGGATAAGCCTGGCCCACATTCAGGTAAAAGATCTTTGGGTAAATGTTGAATCCATATATGACGGATAGCAATGAAAGCACCTAAGCCGCTGCTAGCAAAAATGAGTAAGGCATAGACTTTAGCCCCGCGCGCATGCGGTCCATGGACTGCTGCTAAGAAAAAAATAATCCCAGAAACGATTACCGCAACGCGCTGAAATATACAAAGTGGGCAGGGGTCTTCACCTAGTTGATATTGAAGATAGAGAGCGAAGCCGATTAAAGCCGAGCAGATTCCCGCTCCAATCAGGTAAGCAAGGCGTCTAGAATGCTGGGGTCTGAAGCGCAACATAATGCAAAGAAATCCTTTTTAACTTGCTCTGAATCTTAAGTGGGACAGAATAAATGTGCTGACGCATGCACTTTCATGAAGAGAGAAGCGTAATTTTTTTGGTGTTGATCAATCCTGCAATCAAGTATCCAATAAGACACAAGATCACCAAACCAAGATTACCCTGTTGAACGAAAGGTGTGGAGCCTTCTCTACCTTGAATAGGGCTCTCAATAACGGCAATTTCTCCTTTTGGGGCTCGCGCAATGATCCGGCCATCCGCGCTAATAAAAGCGCTGACTCCTGTACTGGTGGCGCGCACCATGGGCCGCCCAGTTTCAAGCGCACGGGTTTGGGCCATTTGCAGATGTTGTTCAGGGCCCATCGATGTGCCAAACCACGCGTCGTTGCTGACATTAATCAAAAGACTGGCCTCAGGGAGTGCAGTAATAATTTCCTCACCAAAAGCGTCCTCATAGCAAATATCCATGCCTATTTTTTGTCCTGCTACGTTCATCACTGCTTGGCCAAGCGGCCCAATGCTTTGGCTTCCTATAGGCATTTTAAGAACGAAGCCCATCATGGGGCCGATCACACTTTCTAGGGGTATGAATTCCCCAAATGGAACCAAATGATGCTTTTGATAATATTGGGAGGGGGATACGCCTAGGCTCATCATCGTATTGTGAATTTCACCGGGTTTGGGTTCATCAAATACACCCAGCAAAATATCCCCATGGTTTCGGATCGCAACATCTCGCAGGCCATCCATATATTCAGACCGAACGTCAGACAGCAAAACGGGGATAGCGCTCTCTGGCATGACGATGAGGGAGGAATGATTGTTTTGCGCTAGCTTTGCATAACGCTGCATACCTTCATCAATATGCGCGGGATCAAATTTATCATCTTGCGATATGTTTCCTTGCAATATCGCAACTGAGGTGGGTTGGCCGATTCCTCTTGTCCAAGTTACATGTTGCAATAGGGCGCCTGAAACAAACAAGCAAATCACCATCCCAACCAAGCCGCTCCATGCTTTTATGTCTTTGATATTTAAGCTCAGATAAGCAATCCCTCCTGCAAGAATGGCGCACAGTAAACTTGCACCATACACCCCCAAAATCGGAATCCAGCCCGCTAGAGGCGAATTCGGAACTTGGCTATAACCCATGGCGAGCCATGGAAAGCCTGTGCAAAACCATGTGCGCGACCATTCGATTAACGTCCAGCTTGTGGGTAAAGCTAAGAAGGCTGTGAGGTAATTTGGGTTCCTTCCTGAAATTTTTGATCCAATACCGGCCAGGGCTGGCATCAGTGCAACAAATGCTGAAAAGGTCAGCAAACACAAACCGGCTAAGATTGCGGGCATTTCACCGTGGTCGTGCAGGCTGATATAAATCCAATGAACGCCAAAAAGAAAAAGACCTAATCCAAAAGCAAAACCTGATAGGCCGCGCTGTTCAGGTTTCTTAAGCCAAGCGTGAAATAAAAAGCTTAGGGTGAGTGGGGCAAGCCACCATAGATTGAAAGGCGCAAACGCAAGTACAGAGAAAGCCCCTGCGCAAAAAACAGGTCCAAAATTGAGGATTGCAGCAGCCAATTGGGCCGCAAAACGATTCGGAAGCATAGTTAAACTTATTCCTGAATGCTTGGCTCCGGTTCAGAGATACGCTCAACCATAACAGCTAGAAGGCGGCGACTATCGGCCCGGAGTACTTGAAAGTTTAGGCCGCCAAAATTCACTTGTTCGCCGCGTTTGGGAACGTGCCCAAAGTGCCCAATCACCAAACCACCTACAGTATCAAAATCTTCGTCGCTGAAGTTTGTTCCCAGCGCTGCATTGAAGTCTTCGATTTCAGTTGTGGCTTTGACGCGCCATCGACCCGTTCTATCAAGAAGAATATTGTCTTCGGTTTCGTCAAAATCATATTCATCTTCGATTTCGCCGACAATTTGTTCCAGGACATCTTCGATCGTAACCAGTCCGGCTACTCCACCATACTCATCCACCACAATAGCGATGTGATTTCGGTTATTGCGAAATTCGCGTAACAAAACATTCAGCCTTTTAGATTCAGGCACAAACACGGCAGGCCTTAACATATCGCGAACGTTAAATTCTTCTCCAGCATAGAAACGCAACAGATCTTTTGCCAAGAGAATCCCAATCACATTGTCTTTACTTTCTTCAACCACAGGAAAACGTGAGTGCGAAGTTTCAATGACAAAAGGTATGAATTGCTCAGGCGTTTGCAAAATGTCGATCACATCCATTTGTGAGCGGGGGATCATCACATCGCGCACTTGCATTTCTGAAACTTGAAGCACTCCTTCGATCATCGACAACGCATCACTATCCATGAGGTTGTGCTCATAGGCTGAATGCAAAAGATCGATCAGTTGTTCGCGGTCTTCTGGCTCTCGCAACAACATTGCACTTAAGCGTTCAAGAAAGGTGCGGCGGTGTGGCTGTTCGTCCATGATTTTTCAAGGGCCTTAGTCGTTGACGTGATAGGGATTTGGAAATCCCATCTGAGACAAAATTTGAGTTTCGAGCGCTTCCATTTCGGCGGCTTCAGATGCCTTGATGTGATCAAGGCCCTGAAGGTGCAACATGCCATGCACAACAAGGTGTGCACAGTGTGCTTTAAGAGTTTTGCCTTGAGCCGCTGACTCGCGGCACACGATAGGCCAACAGAGTGCGATATCGCCACACAAAGCCCCGCTATCGTCTTCGCCATACGGAAAGGTTAAAACATTGGTTGCGTAAGCGCGGCTTCGAAAACCTTGATTCAAGCTGAGACCTTCGTCTTCATCGACGATTCGTAGGACGGCTTGAACTGGACCAAGGAGGGCTTTTGACGCCCAAGCACGGAGTTGTTGGCGCGAGGGTAAATAGCGATCACGCAGCGCAAACTGCACGCTGAAATGAAGTGGAAAATTACCAGTAGAAGGCTCGGGATCCATTTTAATCTGCCAGACGCGTATAGCGTTCGTAAGCGTTGACAATAGATTGAACAAGGGGGTGCCGCACTACGTCCTCGCTCTGAAATATCGTGAAGGCGATACCCTCAACTTTTTGTAAAACATTGCGGGCATCAATCAATCCGCTCTTTTGACCGCGGTGTAAATCGATTTGGGTCACATCCCCCGTGATCACGGCTTTGGTTCCAAAACCAATACGCGTTAAAAACATTTTCATTTGTTCTGGTGTGGTGTTTTGAGCCTCATCCAGAATGATAAAAGCATTATTAAGCGTGCGTCCGCGCATGTAAGCAAGCGGGGCAACTTCAATGATGCTGCGTTCGAATAACTTGGTGACTTTGTCGTAACCCATGAGATCATAGAGTGCATCATAAAGTGGTCGTAAATAGGGGTCGACTTTTTGTGATAAATCTCCGGGTAGGAAGCCCAGTTTTTCGCCTGCTTCTACTGCAGGCCTCACCAGTACGATACGTTTGACTTCATCGCGCTCGAGTGCATTCACCGCTGCAGCTACTGCAAGATAGGTTTTTCCGGTGCCTGCAGGCCCTACCCCGAAGGTGATGACATGCTCCTGAATATTGCGAATATAAGCAACTTGTCGGTCGGTTCTTCCGCGTAAGTCTGGTCGGCGTGATAGTAAAATTGGTGAAGCATGCTTGTCGTCATTTCTTTCAGCGTCACCAGATAGATCTCGTAGGCCAAGCATGATCTCTTGTTGAGAAAGATTGCGTTTAGCTGAGCGATAGAACTTCTTTATTGCTTCTGCTGCAATAGCCGTTTGGTCAGGTTGACCGAGCAGACTGAAATGCTCTCCACGGCGATGTATGGTGATAGAGAGGGTATCCTCAATTTGCTTTAGATTTTCATCCAAAACCCCACATAGATTTGCGAGGCGATGGTTATCGACTGGAGTAAGATCTAATTCACGAGAAGCTAGAGCGTTATTCGCTGGCACGCCAAACCCCTCTTAAGCTATGCGTTGCGGTTTCGCTAATCGTGACATAAGTAAATTGTCCTATCAGGCTTGCAGACCCCGGAAAATTTACCACGCGATTATTATCCGTACGTGCTGCTAATTCTTGTGCGTCTTTACGTGCATGGCCGGTGACCAATACTCTTTGGCGTGATCCCACCATCGAATCTGCAATATGAGCAGAATGGGCATCAGTGGCCGCAAGTAAGATATGTAGCCTTTCGGTTTTGATCTCTTGGCTCACTTCATCGCTCAAGTTGGCGGCAGGGGTTCCGGGTCTGGGGCTATAAAGAAAGCTAAAGCTACCATCAAACCCGACTTCTTCAATGAGCTTCATCGTAGCCGCAAAATCTTGGTCTGTTTCGCCTGGAAAGCCTACGATGATATCGGTAGAGATCGATATCCCCGGCTTGACTGCGCGTAAACGACGTATGATAGATTTGTATTCTAGGCTGGTGTAACCGCGTTTCATGGCTGCGAGTATTCTGTCGGAACCTGACTGCACTGGAAGATGCACATGCGAAGCAAGTTTTGGCAGGTGTGCATGGGCATCAATGAGGCGTTGGGTAAATTCAAGAGGATGAGAGGTGGTGTAGCGTAATCTTTCAAGCTCAGGAATGTCGCAGACCCACTCTAGCAGATCAGCAAAATCAGCCTGACTGCCGTCATCTAATTGCCCACGCCAGGCATTTACGTTTTGTCCTAGAAGGGTAATTTCTTGAACACCTTCTTCTGCCAGTGTGCTGACCTCAGCAAGAATGTCCCCAAGGGGGCGAGAGAACTCAGGACCACGTGTGAACGGTACCACGCAGAAACTACAATATTTACTACAGCCCTCCATGATCGAAACGAAAGCAGTGGGGCCTTCCTTGCGGGGTGGAGGTAAGTGGTCAAATTTTTCGATTTCAGGAAAACGAATATCGATCTGAGGTTTTCCACTTTGGGCACGCTCGCGCATCAGTTCAGGTATGCGGTGAATGGTTTGTGGGCCAAAAATAATATCTACCCAAGGGGCGCGTTTTAGTATGCCCGTACCTTCCTGACTTGCAACGCAACCGCCAACGGCGATGAGCACATCAGGTCGTTCTTCCTTTAGTTCGCGTAAACGTCCCAAATCAGAGAATACTTTTTCGGCAGCTTTTTCTCGAATCGAGCAAGTATTCAGGACGATGACATCGGCGTCCTCAGGGGTGTTGGTCATCTCGAGTTGGCGGGCCTCACACAAAAGTTGTGCCACTTTTTCCGAGTCATACTCGTTCATTTGGCAACCGAAGGTGCGGATATACAGCTTTCCAGGGTTCAAGGCGGCGTCAAGGGCCTGAATTTGCAGGCTAAGTTCTTAAGAGTTGAGAGGATACCATAAGCAGCATACCCCCTCACGGAGAACAAAAAAGCCTGCCCAAAGTGATGAGGACAGGCTTCTTTGATTTCCCGCTTGCTTGGGCAAACTGCACCCAATACATGCAATTACTTAAACAGAATAGCTGCTTTTTGAAAGGTCAGTGAAACCCCCCAAGCTAAGGGTAACCCAACTGCCAACCAAGCCAAAATCACAGTCATCATGCTGCTCGCTTTACTACTGACAGGATCGCTTGCGCTTACTGCAGAAGCTTGAGATTTTTCATGGGCCAACTGCTTTTCTTTGGCTAATTCTTCGTCAGACATAAAGAACTTTTCATCCACAGGGCGAACAAGCAAATTGGCAACAAAACCAACTACCAACATACCTGCAAGAACATAAAAGATCGGACCGTAGATCTGATCAAAGGGCACTTTAGATTCTTGACGCATATCGTGCATGTAGTTCACCACGACCGGACCTAAGATGCCTGCGGTAGACCAAGCGGTCAGCAATCGTCCATGAATGGCCCCTACAAACTGGGTACCAAACATATCTGCCAAGTAAGCCGGAATCGTTGCAAAGCCCCCTCCATACATCGAGCCAATCACGCAGAAACACGCTACAAAAAGCCCCAAAGATTTTGAACCTGCAAAATTAGAAGCCAGCAGATACATTGCGATGCCGAGGACAAAGAAAATGATATAAGTCTGCTTACGCCCCAATTTATCAGATGAAGAAGCCCAAACAAAACGCCCAGCAATGTTGAACAGGGACAGTAAGCCTACAAAACCTGCAGCAATTGCAACAGCGCTAGCCAATAATTCTTTGTTGGCCTTTAGCTCAGCAAAGCCAAGTTCTGGATGACCAATTAAGTTACCCGCAAAAGTTTCTTGCATCATAGGGGAAGCTGCACCGATGATACCGATGCCAGCCGAAACGTTCATGCACAGAATGATCCATAAGAGCCAAAACTGAGGTGTTTTATGAGCGTTATGAAGATGAACGTGGCGGGATGCAATCATGGTGCTCCCCGATGCAGATTGAGGTGGCACCCAACCTTCTGGTTTCCAGCCGGTGGCCGGAACCCGATATCCCATTGCACCACTCAGCATAAATACAGCATAAATCGCAGCCATGGTCAGAAACGTTTCCCAAACACCTGGAGTGGTAGGCGTTGCGAATTTCGCCATCAACATGGTGGCAAGTGGGCTGCCAATCATTGCGCCGCCACCAAATCCCATAATCGCCATGCCTGTTGCCATACCGCGACGATCAGGGAACCATTTGATTAAGGTTGAAACGGGAGAGATGTAGCCTAAGCCGAGGCCTATGCCACCAATCACACCAGATCCTAGCCAGATCATCCACAATTGGTGCTGATAAACACCATAGGCTGAAATCAGAAGGCCGCCGCACCAGCACAATGCAGACACTATGCCTGCTTTGCGAGGGCCGGAGCGCTCTAGCCAGCCGCCCCATATAGCAGCGGAGCAGCCTAAAACTACAAAAAACAGAGTGTAAAGCCAACCCAAATCAAATTGAGTCCAGTTACAGTCGGTAGCACTCAGAGCGCGGAGGGTGCCAGCAAATTTATCAGCGAAAGTGACCGCACCTGCTGCGCAGGCAGCAATGGGCTTACCATCAGCGCCAAGCAGAATACCCTGAAGTGGTTTCCAAAATACCGAGAATCCATAGGCCATGCCAATACAAAGATGAATGGCAAGGGCTGCGGGGGGGACGAGCCAGCGATTAAATCCAGATCCAGCAATCGTTCGTTCTTTATCAAGCATAGCGAACATGAGTTTGTTCTCCTTTAAATCGGGCGTAGCGACACCCTATAGTCGTTTTGTTTTTAGGGGTTTTGACTCCAAACTATTATCCCCGTGTTCAACTACAAGCGGTTCTTATAGAACATTAAGAAATACTTAATGCCTTCGTTATTGTTTACGAAAGATACCTTAAATACTTCTTTAGGTGTAAGCATTAAGACAAGTTTTATTATTTATAAACGTTGCGTTGCAGCATGATCCGCATGAAACAAATTTCAAATTCAATACATCGCCTTCGTTCCATTTAATTTGCCCGAATCAGTTACATACTTTGTAAATAAAAGCAGATTCCACTCAGTTAGTATTAAACGACTTTTTGTCAATTCAGCCCAAAATCATTATTTATATAGATGAACCCATGCCAATCCCTTCTCAGCTGTACATGCTTTTCTTATCCTTAGCCCAAGGTGTCAGGGATTTGCCTGAACTTCCCAAAATGGATGCAACCGAGGAAAGATTGATGCATCTTTTTGCTATCGCATGGTTTTCTGGCAAAAATATTGGGGTGATGGATGCCATGGAAATGGTGGAAGATATTTCCCCGCGCACTGTGCATCGCCGCCTCAAGACTTTGCGTGCTAAAGGTTTATTGGCTCTAGATTCAGACCACAGCGGAACAAAAAAATTTGTTGTGCCCACTGAGCTGGCCAACACATATTTTTCCC